>JBJLIA010000001.1:0-40420 GCA_045564035.1 Gammaproteobacteria bacterium
TTTGCTTTTTTTGTATCAAGCTTGGTTTGAAGATCATCTGGTGATAGTCTGGCATCTTTTGCTAATTCTTTAACCTTATCTGAAAGCTGAGCACCCTGTGCAATCCAGTGATCTAACCTATCAGTATTAAATCTCATTCTTTCCTCAGACCCTTTAGCTGACGGATTAAAAAAGCCTAGGCGCTCAATGAATGCTCCATCTCTAGGTTTTCTGGAATCGGCAACCGTTATAAAGTAATAAGGGTTTTTTTTGGCTCCACTCTTTGCAAGTCTAACTACTACCATATTTAAATATTATTATTTGTATTTGTAAAAAGGTTTGTATTTTAGGTTAACCTTGACGAATTTGATAGTGTTAATATATAAAGATTACAAAAATAGATAAGATTGTGTCATTTCCAATAACAACATTGATTGCTCTAGTAGCATATTTTATTTCTAGAGCTGCATTAACTTCCTCAAAACAAGTGTATATAGGGTTATTTTTAGCCTTAATTCTTGTTACAAGCTTAATGATTTCATCAAAAGGCTTATCAATTTTGGCACTTCACGTCTCAGTTACTAGTTTTAGCATCGTTATATTAATGGTTACTTTTTTTGAAACAACACTTCTAGAAAGGCACATTACAAAAATTAAGAAAGGTGAAATAGGCTCTAATACAAAATCTGTAGAAAGAGAATATAACGAAATATTCATATTAATTGGTTGCGGGCTTTTAGGAATAGTTCTCTCCTTAGTTTCTGGACTTATGGTGCTTGGTGAACTAGATATAGAATTAATCTTTAAGATTGTTTTTACCTCATTTGCTTTAATAATTTATATGCTGACGTTTTTAGGGGTAAAATACGCTCACCTTAAGGTTCGATATGCAGTAAGAGGAACTATTATTTCTTTTGCCATGGTCCTTCTGGCATATTTTGGTAACACAATCATTTTAATAAACTACTTATAGACCTTCTTGACCACTAACTCTATTTATTTCTTGCTGCTAGCTGTATTTGTGCTGCTTATTTTTTCAGCATTTTCATCAGGTTCTGAAACAGGAATGATGGCATCCAATAAAATTAAATTACGCAATCTTTCTAAGGATGCAAAAGGTGCAAGAAGAGCTCTTAAGCTCCTGCAAAGACCAGACATTTTGCTTTCTTCAATCCTTATAGGTAATAATTTTGCCAATATATTAGCCTCTGCAATAGTAACAATAATAATGATTGATTATTTTGATGGAAATGTTTTGTTGGGCTCGGTGATTTTAACTATAGTAATATTAATTTTTTCTGAGATAACTCCTAAAACAATCGCAAGTGTTTATCCTGAAAATTTTGCAACTAAATCTTCCTGGCTATTAAAAGTAATGGTTGTCCTCTTTAAACCTTTAGTATGGTTAACAAATATTGTTAGCTCCAGAATATTAAATGCATTTAATGTGGATCCAATGGAGTCAGCTTCAAATGATAATTTAAATTCAGATGAGTTAAGAACTCTATTGGAAGAACATGGTGATTTAATCCCCAATCAATCTCGCGAGATGCTCTCATCAATTTTGGGGATGGAAGAGTTAACTGTTGAAGATATTATGACCCCACATGCAGAGATTATAGGAATAGATATTACGCAAAGTATCGAAGAAGCTCAAAAAATCATAGCCTCCTCATACTACAGCAGGCTTCCTGTATTTAAAAAATCTATTGATAGTGTTATTGGAATGTTGCATCTTAAAGATTCGCATCAATTTATAGAAGCTCTTGAAGATCAACTGGACATAAAAAATCTTTTATTAGAGACAACTTTTATATCTCAAAGTACAACCCTCTCTGTTCAACTAAATCAATTTCAAAATCAAGATAATAATCTTGGATTGGTGGTGGATGAATATGGTGAGATTCAAGGCTTGCTAACAATGGAAGATATTTTTAATGAAATTGTCGGTAAGTTTGGTGCTGCAAGAGCTGATTTAGAGAAAGGTTTTCTAAGAAAAAAAGATGGGTCGGTAATAGCTGATGGAAATTCAAAAATCAGGGAATTGAATAGCTTTATGAGCTGGGATATAGATGAGGAAGGATCAAAAACTCTGAATGGTGTAATTACTGATTACTTGGATCAAATTCCTCAAGAAAATGTTTGTTTGGAAATTAATGGTTATAGAATAGAGATTTTGGGTATTGAAGAAAACTCTATTACAAAAGTTAAGATCAAAAAAAAGGGGAGTTAAACTCCCCTTATGTTTATAAAAAAATTATAAATAATGAACCAAGATACCAAATACAAGTGTAAGTAGCAGTCCGGAATGAATTACTGCCTTGACGGACGTAATGAGTGGATTCATTTTTCCAAATAATGCATTAGCCTCAATCAGCACAATAATTGCTATTCCTACCCATAGACCCGTCATATCTGTAGCAGCAATCATTGGCAAACTTCCGCCATGAGCAGAAAAAACCATCAAATAAAGCATAGGCAATGAAAAAAGAGTGTTAGTTCTGGATGCTAGTCCAGCTTTGGCACCAGCATCTGCTGCATCAGGAGCACCTGCAATAACCTTCTTTTGGTTGGGCCAAATCACAAACCAAACATTAGCAGCCATTAAAGTTCCCATGAGTGCGCCAAGCACAATACCAATATTCACAGTGATGCTCAGCCAATACAAAAGATATAGACCAGTTAAAAATGTAAATGCCGCAGCCCATCTAAAATACCATAAGGCATTTGGGACTAATTTTTGAACAACATCAGACTTAGCTGAAGCTTCTGATTCTTTAAAGTACTCTGTTTGGACAAAATTAAAATAATAAAGCAGGCCTATCCAAAGCACTCCGAAAAGAATGTGAGCAAATCTGATTAGCACTGTTCCAAGATACGCTTCCATATTCAAACTCCTAAAATTAAAGTTGTGATTAAATAATTATATATCTTGCAAAAAAAAACGGGGAATAAACCCCGTTTTTTTTAAATCATAAGAATGACTTACATCATGCCAGGCATTCCACCCATGCCGCCCATTCCGCCCATATCTGGCATAGCAGGTGAAGCAGAGTCATCTTGTGGCATATCAGTTACCATGGCTTCAGTTGTAATCATCATTCCAGCAACTGAACCAGCTGCTTGAAGCGCAGTTCTAGTAACTTTTGCAGGATCTAGAATACCCATTTCTATCATATCGCCATATTCGCCATTTGCTGCATTGAAACCGTATGATCCCTCACCAGCAATAACATTGGCAACAATAACAGATGATTCTTCACCAGCATTTGCAGCAATTTGTCTTAATGGAGTTTCAAATGCTTTTCTAACAATATTGATGCCAACATTTTGATCATCATTATCGCCTTTGAGTTTTGTAAGTGACTCAAGCGCTCTTACTAAAGCAACACCTCCACCAGGAACAATACCCTCTTTTACTGCAGCTCTTGTAGAATGCAAAGCATCTTCAACTCTTGCTTTCTTTTCTTTCATCTCTATTTCAGAGCCAGCTCCTACCTTAATGACAGCAACTCCGCCAGCAAGTTTTGCAACTCGTTCTTGTAGTTTTTCTCTGTCGTAATCAGAAGAAGTATCTTCTATTTGAGTCCTAATTTGGTTCACTCTTGAAACGATGGCTTTTTGATCACCGGCACCATCAACGATAGTCGTATTGTCTTTGTCTAATGACACTCTTTTTGCTGTTCCTAAGTCTTCGATAGTTGCACCTTCGAGGGAAAGTCCGACTTCCTCAGATATCACAGTACCGCCAGTTAAGATTGCAATATCTTCAAGCATAGCTTTCCTTCTATCTCCAAAACCAGGAGCCTTACATGCAGCTGCTTTAACTGTTCCTCTAAGATTGTTTACCACAAGTGTTGCAAGAGCTTCACCTTCGATATCTTCAGCAATAATTAATAGAGGCCTTCCTGCCTTAGCTACTGATTCTAATAACGGCAACATATCTCTGATGTTTGATATTTTCTTGTCGTGCAAAAGAATAAAAGGATTCTCAAGCTCAGATGTCATATTGTCTTGGTTGGTAACAAAATATGGAGATAAGTAACCTCTATCAAATTGCATGCCTTCTACTACATCAAGCTCATTATCGATACCATTACCCTCTTCAACAGTTATGACACCTTCTTTTCCAACTTTTTCCATCGCTTCAGCAATAATACCACCAACATCTTGATCGCCATTTGCAGAAATAGTTCCAACTTGGGCAATAGTATTATCATCTGAACAAGGTACGCTTAATTTTTCAACAAATTGGACAGCGGTTGCAATAGCTTTATCAATGCCTCTCTTTAGGTCCATAGGGTTCATTCCAGCCGCAACTGACTTGTGGCCTTCATTGACTATAGATTGAGCAAGAACAGTAGCTGTTGTAGTTCCGTCTCCAGCCTCATCTGAGGTTTGCGAAGACACCTGTTTTACCATCTGCGCGCCCATGTTTTCAAATTTATCTTCTAATTCAATCTCTTTCGCAACTGAAACACCATCTTTGGTAACTGTTGGCGCACCAAAGGACTTATCTAAAACAACATTTCTTCCTTTGGGACCAAGGGTTACTTTCACTGCATCTGCAAGAATATTAACGCCTTGAAGCATTTTAACTCTTGCGGAATCTCCAAATTTTACATCTTTAGCTGACATATCTTTATACTCCTAATAATTGATTAAATTGTTTAACTGAAAATACCGTAAATATCACTCTCGCTGAGCATAAGATATTCATCACCATCTATTTTTACTTCGTTGCCGCCGTACTGACCAAATATAACTAGATCACCAACTTTAACGCCCATTGAAGCTACTTCTCCATTGTCCTGTCTCTTTCCAGGTCCTACAGCAACAACTTCACCCTGAGAAGGCTTTTCTGTGGCTGAACCAGGCAAAACGATTCCACCGGGAGTGGTTTGTTCTTCGTCTGTTCTTTTAACTAAAACTTTATCGTGTAAAGGTTTCAATTTCATTGCAAATCTCCTGCTTTGTTAATAACCAAAGCCCCTATAACTAAAGGCTAAGAATTATGTATGGCTTAAAAATATTAATTCAATACTTAAGATATAAATCTTTAAAGAAATTTATGAATAGACTTCCTGCTAATATTCCAAGGAAATCAGCAAAAATATCCAAAAATTCAAAAGATCGATAAGGTATATATATCTGCACTATCTCAATCAAAATTCCGTAGGCGAGGACTATAACATAAAGCCATAATTCCTTGTAAATAATTCTACTTAACCAGCTAATAATAGTCAGATATAAAAAACAAGAAAAATGAAGAAATTTATCACTAAAATTAACCGAGGATTGGATCTCAATCTCTTGAATAGAAAGGATTGAAATTAATACAATAGAAATTCCTAAAATAACCCTAGAGCTATGCTGAATTAGCTGCATAATTTTTTTTATAAATCACAATTAATAATAATGCAGGAATAGACATAGCCGAAGTAGTATAAAAAAAGTAAGTCCAACCAAGTTCTAATGATGAAGTTGAAACATAATAATCTGCCAAAATTCCAGAGAAGCCACTAAGAAATTTTCCTGGAAGCATCATAAATGAAGTCAACATTGCATATTGCACTGCAGTGAATTTTTTTGAAACCAAGCTAGTTAAAAAAGCAATATTTATAGTTCCTACCAAGCCTGCTGCAAAACTATCTAAGCCAACAATTATAGATAAAAGGGAAATATTGGCTTGAACGCTTGCAACATAGGCAAAAAATAAATTTGTAAATAAGACACATAAACCACCAAGCAATAGAGCATTAAACAAAGAAATTCTTTTTATCAAAAAACCACCAATGAAAAATCCAATTACCGATCCAAAAAGAGCTATAGTTTTTACAAGAGCTCCTATTTCAGTTTTTGAAAAGCCTAAATCTAAATAAAAAGGCATTGCCATAGGCCCCATTACAATATCAGTGAGCCGATAGGTAGAAATTATTAATAATAGCAACGCGGCGGACCATAAACCAAAGCGATTAAAAAAGTCTTTGAAAGCACCAAAAAGAGCCTCATCAAATCTTAAAATAGCAATTTCATTATTATTTGGTTCGTGACATATCAAGGCTCCAACTGACCCTATCAACATTAAGAATCCCATTAATTGATAAACATAAGCCCAACTGTATAGATCAGCAAAAATTAATGCCATAGATGTGGCAACAAGAATTGCAACTCTATATCCGAACTGATAACCGGCAGCTAAATCACCTTGCTCCTTTGCTTCACCAATTTCAATTCTTAAAGCATCAACAGCCACATCTTGAATTGAACCAAAGAAGGCTGCACAAAATGCAAACAATGCTAAAAATTGAATATTTTCAAGTGGGTCTATTAAACTCATTCCAATTAATGATAAAAATATTACTGATTGAGCAAAAAGAATCCAGCCCCTTCTTTTTCCAAAAACTTTAAATCCTGGGATTGAATACCTATCAACAAATGGTGCCCATAAAAATTTTAAAGAGTATGTAAGAACTAGCCAGGCAAAAAAACCAATTTCTGTTAGAGAAATTCCTACATCTCTTAACCAAGCTGTAAGAGTTGAAAAAACTAGCATGTAAGGTAAGCCGGAAGCAAAACCAAGCAATAAAATACCCAATAACTTTCTTCTCATAGCATTGATTGTAATAAACTCCAATTGAAAGTTGGCCCTGGATCTGTCTTT
The DNA here is from genome assembly GCA_045564035.1 of Gammaproteobacteria bacterium. Classification (GTDB taxonomy): domain Bacteria; phylum Pseudomonadota; class Gammaproteobacteria; order Magnimaribacterales; family D2472; genus D2472. Next base: position 6,644 of record JBJLIA010000001.1, read on the forward strand.
CTGCCTGGAGCTATGTCTGCATGACCAACAATATTTTGTTTATTAATATTTAAATCAATTGATAAAAAATTAATTAGGCTTGATAAAGAGTGATATTGTTGCTGCTCAAAATCCATTTCATCACAGCCCTCCAGCTCAATGCCAATTGAGAAATCATTGCAATCCTCTCGACCTTTATAATTAGAAATGCCAGCATGCCAAGCTCTCTTATCAGTGGGAACAAATTGAATTAATGCTCCATTACGAGCAATTAAAAAATGAGAAGAGACCTTAAGATCCTTTATAGATTTTAAAAACTCATTTTGACCAGGATCTAAGCAGTTTAAAAATAAATCTTTAATTAGCTGAGTCTTGTAATGTCCTGGTGGGAGGCTGATAGCATGGATCACAATTAAATCAATTCCAGCATTATGTGGCCTCTCATCAAAATTAGGTGATCGACAAAATTCTGCAACATCAATAATGCCATCTTGAGAGATCATTTTTTTCCTCTAGACATAGTGACAGTGTAATGGATGATATTTAAGACATAAAATTTTTATTATGCTTATGATCAACGTAATTCAGGAGGCAGTCTAAAATAAATATTTTCTTTATTTTCACCTAATTCTTCAGCAACAGTATTTAATTTTTGACTAATTACTTTTACTACATTCTGGACAATTGACTCTGGAGCCGATGCCCCAGCTGTTATGCCGATACTTTTGTATTTTGATAAGATTTCTAAATCAAGCTCCTCCGCTCCATCAACCAGGATAGAGCTAGCACCACATTTTTCAGCTAATTCTTTTAGGCGATTCGAGTTAGAGCTATTGCTTGATCCTATAACAATTATAAATTCACTTTCTAGCGCAAGTTGTTTAACAGCATCTTGTCTATTTTGCGTGGCATAACAAATATCATCACTCTTTGGTTTGAGGATTTTAGGAAATTGCTCATATAAAATTTCTACTATACAAATAGTATCATCAAGACTGAGAGTTGTTTGAGTAACATATGCGAGGTTTTCAGGCTGAGAAACATAAAGTGATCTAGCCTCTTCCTCATCTTGAACAAGATAAATATTGCTATTTGAATCCTCGGGATTGTGTCTTCCTAATGTGCCCTCTACCTCAGGATGTCCCTCATGACCAATTAAGATAATGTCTCTTCCGGCTCTGACATGGCGCTGGACCTCACTATGCACTTTCGTTACAAGTGGGCATGTCGCATCAAAGGAAAGTAAATTAAATGCTGCAGCTTCTTTTTCAACCTTTTCAGACACGCCGTGTGCACTAAAGATCACATGCGAAGATTGAGGAACTTCGCTAAGCTCATCAACAAAAATAACCCCTTTTGACTTTAATTCCTGGACTACAGTTTTATTATGAACAACTTCATGACGAACATAGATAGGAGGTCCAAATTTTTTCAAAGCTTGATTAACAATGTCAATTGCTCGATCTACACCTGCACAAAATCCTCTCGGATTTGCTAATAAAACTCTTGTCTTCATCCTGATCTATTATGAAGAAATTTTTTAAACTCCGTCAAAAAAAATAATGCAGCTCCAATTGAAATATAAGCGTCTGCAAAATTAAAAATAAAAAATGGAGTCTTGCCAAGGTGAAAAAAAAGAAAATCAGTAACAACTCCATCTGGCAATCTATCAAAAATATTTCCAAGTGCTCCAGAAATAATTAAGATTAATGAAAAACGATTAATTAAAGACTCTTCATTTTTATATAGCGAGTGAAGATAGATCACGATTAAAATTCCGATTATGGATAAACCAAAACTCAAGAATGAGTTATTAAAATCTAGAATACTAAAAGCAATGCCTGAATTGAAAACTAGCAATAAATCTAAAATTGGAATCAATGGAACCGCTTGGCCAAAGCTTAAGTATTCTTCAGCAATGAATTTTGCTACTAAGTCTATAGCAATTAAAAAAATTATAACGAGGTAACCTTTTTTAATACTAAGCAAACTTTCTATCCTCTCCGGGACCATCTAAGTTCTGCTCACATCGATTGCACAGCTCTGGATGCGTGGAGCTAGAACCAACAGATTCATGCCTATGCCAGCATCTGACACACTTTTCCGAAGATGACTTAACAACAGAAACTTTTAAAGCTTCTCCTTCAAAAATATTACATTTTGATACTATAAAAAAGAAATGTATTTCAGAGGCAAACTTTTCAACTAACTTGAAATCATTGACATTTAACATCAACTCAATTGATGCATCTAATGAACCTTTGATGACTCCAGCAGTTCTTGCTTCCTCAATGCTTTGATTAACTTCTTCCTTAATCTCAAGCAACCTTTTCCAATTTTCTTTTGATAAGTCACTTTCAAAATATTCTAGATTTTTTAAAGTAATTAAAAATACTGAGTCTGAATCTTTCAAAAGAAAATCATTTCCTTGCCATATTTCTTCAGCTGTAAAAGATAGTACAGGTGAGATTAATACAACTAACTGATTCACAATAATTTGCATTGCAGTTTGAGCTGATCTTCTTATTTCAGAATCTTGTTGACTCGTGTATTGTCTATCTTTGATAATATCTAAATAAATACCGCCTAGCTGATTTACGCAAAAATTATGTATTCTCTGGATAGCCTGATGGTAGGAATATGATTGATAGAGCCCAACAACATCTTCTTGTAATTGAGCAAGTTCATGTAAGATCCATTTATCAAGTTCAAGTAAGTTACTGAGCTCAATTGAATCTTTCTTATGATCAAAGTCATTTATATTGCCCAGCAAGAATCTAAAGGTGTTTCTAATTCTTCTGTATTGATCTGAAACTCTCTTAAATATTTCATCTGAGGCAACCATTTCACCTCTAAAATCAGTAGAGGCAATCCACAACCTTAAAATATCTGCTCCCAATGTATCCCAAATTTTTTGCGGTGCAATGGTATTACCAAGCGATTTAGATTGTTTTCTGCCCTCACCATCAACTACAAACCCGTGAGTCAAAACCGACCGATAAGGAGCCATGCCGTTAGTAGCAATGCCGGTTAATAAAGATGATTGAAACCAACCCCTGTGTTGATCTGAGCCCTCTAAATATAAGTCAGCAACTACATCAGCACCATATAACTTATCTAAAACACACATGTGTGTTACGCCTGAATCAAACCAAACGTCCAAGGTATCATGGACCTTGGAATATGAATCGGCATCATCAATCAATGATTCTAACTTCAAATTATCCCATCCCTCAATGCCTTCTGCTTCTATCACATCTGCAATTTGATTAAACAATAGGTTCTGCTTTGGGTGAATCTCACCAGTTTGATTATGAATAATTAAAGTAATTGGCACACCCCAATTCCTTTGCCTTGAAATACACCAATCTGGACGATCTTCAAGCATAGAGAGAATTCTTTCTTCTCCCCAACTTGGCTCCCAATTGACATCCTTAATAGCATTAATTGCTCCGTCACTAAGACCAGATTTCTTCATAGAAATAAACCATTGTGGTGTTGACATGAAAATGACTGGTGTTTTGTGCCTCCAGCAATGGGGATAAGAATGATCATATTGTTTATGCGCAAGCAGCGCCTCATTCTCCTGCAACATATCAATAACTACAGGATCGCCTTTTTTAGTGCTTAGCCCGCTTAGGGTGCCATAGTTTTCTTTAAAAAGACCACGATTATCTAAAGCCTTTACAGATTCAAGACCATTCTTAATGCATATAAAGTAATCATCCAGTCCGTGAGCTGGTGCGGTATGAACGCAACCAGTTCCACTGTCTGTATTAACATGATCTCCGTGAAGAAGAATTGACTCTCTATCATACAAGGGGTGAGCCATAGAGATATTTGCAATATCTTTTCCTTGAGCACATCCAAGGCTTTCTAGATCGAAACCCCATCTATTTGAGCATGCGTCTAATAAATCTTTAGCAATAACAAAATGTTCATTTGCGCCTTTTACCAAAACATATTCAATGTCCCCATTGATACAGACAGCTACATTTGATGGAATCGTCCATGGAGTTGTTGTCCATATAACAAAATAAATCTGTTCAAGCCTTTCAGTGTTAAATGATGAACAAAGCGAATCAATAAATTGCGGTAAAACTTTGAATTTGACATCAATTGAATGAGAGCTTTTATCCATGTACTCTACCTCAGCTTCTGCCAATGCAGACCTGCAATCCATGCAAAAATGAACAGGTTTCTCACCTTTTTCTAGATGTCCATTAGCAATAATCCTTCCTAATGCCCGAACAGTGTCAGCCTCAAAACTTTTGTTTAATGATAGATATGGATTTTCCCAATCACCTAGAACCCCCAAGCGAATAAAATCGTCTCTTTGCTTATCAACCTGAGATTGTGCATATTCTCGACAAGCATTAATAAATGATTTTTTATCTCTTACAAGATCGCTACCTTTTCCATGCTTCTTTTCAACATTTAATTCAATAGGCAAGCCATGACAATCCCATCCTGGAACATATGGAGCATCTTTTCCCATCAAGCTTTGAAATTTAATGGTTATATCTTTAAGGGTTTTATTAACAGCGTGACCCAAATGAATATCTCCATTTGCATATGGAGGTCCATCATGAAGAATGAACTGCTCTTTACCATTATTCTGCTCTCTTATTTTTTGATAGAGATTAATGGAGTTCCAGAATTCAAGAATCTCTGGCTCTTTTCTTGGCAAGCCAGCCTTCATAGATAGATCAGTTTGAGGGAGATTTAAAGTATCCCGATATTCTTTACTCATAGAGAATTATTCCAGTATTTTTTTAGCTTGAGATATGTCTTGAAGAATTTGTTCTTTTAATAAATCAATGTTATCAAATTTCTTCTCATCACGAAGTTTATTTGTAAATTCTACAGTCAATCTTTGTCCATATATAGATTCATTAAAATTAAATATATGGATTTCAAGAACAGGTTTTGAACCATCAACAGTTGGTCTAATTCCCATATTCGAAATACCATTAAATAGCTTTCCGCCCAGCAGACACTTAACTGCATAAACCCCAGCGATTGGAAGTCTTTGCTTGGGTATCCAAAGATTTGCTGTCGGCACCCCAAGTGTTCTTCCTAGCTGTTGGCCATAAACTACTTTTCCTGAAAATGTATAGGGTCGTCCAAGCAAATCTTTTGCTAAATGAAAATCACTTTGCAGTAATGCCTCCCTTATTCTCGTAGAGCTCACCCTCGATCCATTAAAAGAAACCGTTTTGTTAGCAATGACTTCTGTTCCATTGCTGTTACCCCAATTTTTTAGCAAGTCAAAATCACCTGCTCGCTGCGCTCCAAACCTAAAATCATCTCCAATAATTAAATGTTTTAGATTTAGTCGAGCCAAAACTTCATCGAGAAAACTCTGTGGGGTCATTGTTTTAAGTGATTTATTGAATTGCAGAAAGAAAGCAAAATCTATTCCAAAATTTTTTAATAGTTTGACCTTTTCTCTCCAAGGGCAGATTCTTGGAGGCGGTGTAGAGTTTACATTTTTAGCTGCAAAATACTCAGAAGCATGCGGCTCAGTAAAAAAAACTAATGATGCACTTGAGCTGTCTTGAGCCTTATCTTTTACCTGATTGAGGATTGCTTGATGCCCCAAGTGCAATCCATCAAAATTTCCAATAGTTCCGCTCATGGACTGATTTGGAAACTTTTTATTAAAAGTTGATATATTTCCTATTCCTCTAATTAAATACATTATCTAAAATCAGTTGCCCTCACACCAAGCAAAAAACTCACTCCAAAGTAAGTCATTATAGAACCGATAACGGCAACGCACAGATATATCAATCTTTGAGCTTGTGTAAATAATTCAAAATCAAAATGTTGATTAAAAATTAATAAAAAAACTATCAAAGCAACGCTAGCTGTCAACACTTTTAGGGAGAAAGCACTGAGAATTCCAGAAAACGAAATCAACCCCTCTCTTTTAAGTATCATGCTTAAAATAATTACACTTACAATGGCAGAAATAGAGCTAGCAATTGCTAAACCGAGATGGCCTAATTCAAAATAGAATGCTAATAGGTAGTTCAGGCTAATATTAATTAATAAACTTAAAAGAGCTATCAACATAGGTGTTTTAGTATTTTGCCTAGAAAAAAATGCTGGGACTAAAACTTTCATGGCCATAAAAAAGGGTAATCCAAATGCAAAGCCTATTAAACTTAAGCTTGCTTGCTGGACATCAATCCATAAAAAAGCTCCTCTTTGAAAGATAGTAGCTAACAATGGAGATGCAAATAAAATTAATCCGATCAATGAAGGAATGGCTAGAAAAAAAATTAACTTAAATGCATGCGCAAGTTGATCAGTGAAAGCTTCTATTTCTTTTTTAGCGTAAGCCTTGGATAGGCTGGGCAAGAGAACTGTTCCAATAGCAATGGCAAAGATTCCCATTGGAAATTGTATCAATCTATCTGAAACATAAAGCCAGGTTGGACTTCCAGTTATCAATAATGACGCAAAGATCGTATCAACTAGAAGATTTATTTGCGCGATACCACCTGCAATAATAGCTGGAAGAATTAGAATAAAGAATTTTTTAACGCCTGGATTCTGAAAATCAATTTTTGGTACAGGAATTTTTTTAATAGTTGCTAAAGGGGCAATCTGAAAAAGTAATTGAAGAAATCCAGCTAGAAGAACGCCCCAAGCAAGAGCCATAACAGGTATTTCTATTTTTGGAGCAACTAGCCATGCTGAACAAATTAAACTCAAATTAAAAATTAGAGGGGTTACTGCTGGTATAGAGAATTTATTATGAGAATTTTGAATACCTGCTGCAAACGCCACAAGAGAAATCAATGCAAGATATGGGAACATAATTCTTAAAAGGCTTACAGCTAAATCTTGTTTTTGCGTATCAAAATAAAAACCTGGAGCAAATATTAAAATAAAGATTGGTGCAAACAATAATGCTAAGGCAGAAAAAATAAATAATGCGGATAGTAAAATACCAAATAAAGCATTTAAAAAGTCCTTGCTGCCCTTCTCATCTTTTCTACCTAAATACTCAGAATATATAGGAATAAAAGCTTGGCTAAATGCGCCTTCAGCAAAAAACTTTCTAAAAACATTTGGAATTTTTAGAACAACTACAAAAATATCATGAAAAATACTTGCTCCAAGAAGATTGGTTGTAAAAATATCTCTTATTAAGCCAGCAACTCTTGAAATGAAAGTCCAACCACCAACTTTCATAGTAGAAAAAAAATTTAGTTGAGAAGCAGTTTTGTCAGTCACTTAATTTGAAGGTATTTCTTTTTTAAAATCCAAAGCTGCTGAATTAACACAATACCTTAAACCTGTTGGCTGAGGTCCATCAGTAAAAACATGGCCAAGATGAGCATCACATTTTGAGCATCTGATTTCAGTTCTTACTCTTAAAAGGGAATAATCCTCTATCTCATTAATTTTATTATTATTGGTTGCTTCATAAAAACTAGGCCAACCGCACCCTGCATCAAACTTTGTTTCAGATTTAAAAAGTTTTTCACCGCAGCATACGCAATTGTATACTCCGTCCTCAACATGATCCCAATACTGACCTGTAAATGGCCGCTCTGTTCCACTTTCCTGGGTAACGTAATATGACTCAGGTGAAAGTTCTTTTTTTAAGTCTTCTTTTGATTTTTTAAACATTAATAAATAAAATTATTTCAATAAGTATAATCCATACCTTCGTTTCCAAGGCTAAGATTTAATTTCCCAATTTCTTACCCAATAAATAAAAACTGTATCTATAAGAGCAATAAATACTTTTATAACGTACTTTGCGACGGAAATACTAAAAGCCTGAGTAAATGTTAAGTCTGTTGCAAGCACCCAAGTAAATTGATAAATGAGCGTATCTATTAGTTGTGACACCATTGTTGATAGATTATTTCTAAGCCATAACTTTTTTCCATTTGTTCGCTTTTTTAGATAGTGAAAAAACCATACATCAAACCTTTGACTAGCTAGATATGCAGTCAGAGATCCAATAATAAAAATAGGTGAATAATATGCGAGAACGGAAATAGCTTCGTGGACTTCTGCAGCTGAGCCAGTTAAATCAGATGGAAGGAACTTCGTACTCAGTACTAAAGTTAGCATTACTGCTATGTTTGCAACAAATCCAAGCATTACGGCTCGATTAGCCTCATCTTTTCCAAACTTTTCATTCAATAAATCTGTAGCAAAATAAATACCTGAGTATAAAATTGCTCCCATGCTGACATTCAATTGCATGCCCAATATTGTCAATTCACTTACTTTTCCGCCTTGAAGATTACCAAGCACTATTCCTAGAATTACTGCACAATAAAGCCCATACTTTCCAAAGAACCTATAGAGAAAAATAGCTAAAGATAGATCATAAAAAACTACCAACAACCATAGTGTTTCTTGATTTAAATTACTGAGCAGATAGTCCATTTGGGAATTATTATTACATAAATATTTTAATTATTAGGTTACATTAATGCATTACCAAAGTTAGAATTATTAAACTAATTTAATTTAAGAAGAGAGATAAATGAGTGATTTAGGATTCTATAGATTTGCAAATGCTCAGCCAGATGAAATTGCCATTATTGACCCAGCTGAAAAAGCTTGGTCCAGAGGCGAGCTACTTGCAAAAACTAATCGATTAACCCATGCGCTGAGAGACTTCGGAGTTCAAGAAGGGGATGTTGTTGCAACCGTCTTGCCTAATTCAGTTGAATACTACATCGCTTATCTAGCCTGTGCACAGTCTGGTTTTTATATGGTGCCAATCAATTGGCATTTAGCAGGACCTGAAATTGCATATATTCTAGAAGACTCTGGGGCCAAGGCTTTCATTGCTTCTGGTGAAATTTCAGCAATGGAAGATGCTTGTCAGAAAGCCGTTTCAGCTATCAATTTTCCATCAGAAGCCTGTATCAGCACCACTCCAATGGAAGGCTTTATCCATTTAGATGATTTTGTTAACGCTTATCCTGATTCAAATCCTGAGAACAGAACTGCTGGACAAGTAATGAACTACACCTCCGGAACAACTGGCAAGCCAAAAGGCGTAAAACGATCTTTAGTTCCAGGAGAGCCAGATGATATTTTGAGTATGTTTGCAATGATACTGAGCTTCTTTGAGATTCAACCTCAAGAAAATAATGTGCATATTGTCGGATCTCCTCTTTATCACACAGCGGTTTTAGTGCATTCAACAGCTGCTCTTCATTATGGACATTCAGTTGTATTAATGGAGAAATTTGAAGCTGAAAAGATGCTTTATCTTATAGATAAATACAAAGTTACAACTAGTCATATGGTTCCGACCCAATTTCATAGACTGCTCCAACTCCCTGATGAAATAAAGAGTAAATTTGACTGCTCATCAACGCGCGCCATGATTCATGCTGCTGCACCCTGCCCAATTCACACAAAACAAGAAATGATCAAATGGTGGGGTAATTCTATTTGGGAATATTATGCAGCTACAGAGGGTGGTGGAACAGTTGTTGATGCTGAGTCATGGTCAAAATTTCCTGGAACTGTTGGGCAGGCTTGGCCGGGAGCAGATATTAAAATTATAAATGATGACGGGAGCGAAGCTTCCACGGATAATCAAGGCACGGTCTATATGAAGCTTGGGGAAGCAACTAAGTTCGAGTACAAGGGAGATCAGATTAAAACAAAGAAAGAAAGGCTCGTCATTGATGATCAGGTTTATTTTACTGTTGGTGATATCGGATACTTAAATGATGAAGGATATTTATTTTTGTGTGATAGAAAGATAGATATGATTATTTCTGGTGGAGCAAATATATATCCAGCAGAAATAGAAAGCGCATTTCTGATGCATCCAGCTGTTGCTGATGTTGCTGTATTTGGAATACCTAATGAAGAATGGGGCGAGGAAGTTAAGGCAGTCATAGAGTTGAATGCTGAACATCAATCATCAGATGAGTTACTAACTGAATTGATGAAATTTGCTCAAGAAAATTTAGCAAAAATGAAATTGCCTCGAAGTATAGATTTTATCAACAAATTACCTAGGGATGAAAATGGTAAATTATATAAACGAAGGCTGCGAGACCCCTACTGGGAAGAACATTCATCAAATGTCTAATGGAGTTTAATGCCGCTGACATATTTGAGGGAGTTGTTGACAGGATCCCTGATAGAGAAGCAGTGGTTTTGGGAACTACTAGGCTAACTTATAGAGAGTTAGATGCTCGAACTAATAAAGCAGCAAATGCCTTAAAAAAACTTGGAATAAAAAAAGGTAGTCATATAGGGATCTATGCCTTCAATTGCATAGAGTGGCTAGAAGTCATGCTTGGAGCATATAAATTATGTGCAATTCCCATAAATATTAATTATAGATACGTCGAAGAAGAGCTCAAGTATTTAATTGATAACGCAGATATGGAAGCTATTTTTTATCATAAACAATTTGGTACAAAGCTTAACAATATTAAAAATGACCTGCCTATACTAAAAGATTTTATTTGTATTAATGATGATTCAGATGCTGACGATGTTATAGAAAAAAGTCATGATTTTGAAAATCTTATCTCCAATGAAAGCCAATCAAGGTTGTGTGTTGAAAGATCTGGCGATGATAAATATATACTTTATACAGGTGGAACCACCGGTATGCCTAAGGGTGTTGTCTGGCGTATGGAAGATGTGCTAATGACTCTTGGAGGTGGAATTGATGCAGTAACAGGAGAAAAATATTCCACACCAGAAGCATTTGCAGATAAATGCTTACAAGACCAAACAACTGCTCTTGCATTAGCTCCACTAATGCATGGAGCTGCTCAATGGCAATCATTCAATGCTTTTTTTTCAGGCTGGAAATTCATCATTAATGATCAGATTTCGTTTGACGCGGATTACATTTGGGAAATGATTGCTAAAGAAAAAGTAATGAATCTCACCATTACAGGGGATGCTATGGGACGACCATTGTGTGATGCCCTGCCCTCAGCTTTAGAAAAAGGCTTGGATCTGTCATCACTATTTGTTCTAGCAAGCACTGCTTCAGTCTTTAGTGCGTCTATAAAAGACACGATCTTGGAATATCTTCCTAATCTGTTTCTTATAGATGCTGTTGGCTCCTCTGAAACTGGAGCAACGGGTGTAAATATTCATACAAAAGACGGAAAATTAAAAGACTCAGGCGGAGGTCCAAAATTTACAAAGCCAAGTTTTAGTGAAATTTTAAATCTTGAAACTTTGGAAGTAATTGAACCTAATGACACGGAAACAATTGGATATTTAGCAAGAAAAGGTCATGTGCCAGTTGCTTACTATAAGGATAAAGAAAAATCTGAAAAAACTTTTATTGAAGTCAACGGTGAGAGGTATTCAATACCTGGAGATATGGCTAAATATGAAAAAGATGGTCAGATGACCCTTCTAGGTAGAGGAAGCGTTTCTATTAATTCTGGTGGAGAGAAAATATTTCCAGAGGAAGTAGAGATGGCATTGAAATCCCATCCAAATATATTTGATTGTCTTGTTGTTGGCGTAAAAGATGAAACATGGGGGCAAAAAGTAGTGGCTGTTATTCAAAGGAGAGAAGAGATTGATCTCTCTGTTGAAGAAATTAAAGAAAGTGCTTCAAAATATATTGCTAGCTACAAAATGCCAAAAGCAATTGTTTTTTCTGATTTGATTGAAAGAGCCCCCTCGGGAAAGCCTAATTATCAGTGGGCTCAACAGTTTGCAAACTTAAAATTAAACATAAAATAAATATGAGAATAGAAACATACATACCTGGTTTATCGAAAAATACAATTGAGATAGTGAAGCATGCTGAGTCTCTTGGATATGATGCGCTTGTTTCCGGAGAGCTAAACAATGAACCCTTCCTTCCTGTTCTGCTTGGATTAGAACATTCAAAGAAAATGATTGTTAGGACTGGACTGGCAATAGCTTTCCCAAGAAGCCCAATGACTGTTGCAAATATGGGCTGGGACTTGCAATCTTTTGGCGATGGTCGTTTTCAACTAGGCTTAGGCACTCAAGTAAAAGGGCATAATGAGAGAAGGTTTAGTGTTCCCTGGTCTCCCCCAGCGCCTAGAATGCGAGAATATATTCTAGCTGTTAAAGCAATTTGGAATACCTGGAAAACAGGAGAAAAACTAGATTTTCAAGGAGAGCATTATACACATACCCTTATGACACCAATGTTTACACCTCCCCCAATGGATTATGATGCACCGCCTATCTATGTTTCTGGACTAGGGCCTGGAATGGCAAGAGTTGCCGGTGAGGTAGCTGATGGATTGTTGCTTCATCCAATGTGCTCCCCACAATATATCAATGATGTTATTTTGCCAGCAGTGATTGAAGGTGCAAGGAAGTCCAACAGAGACCCTAAGGAATGTGAATTACTTTGGGGTGGGTTTATTGCCACCGGTGAGACAGAAGAGGACCTCAAAATAGCTAAACGGAATATTGCAGCAAGAATTAGTTTTTATGCTTCAACTAGAACTTATAGACCAGCTCTAGATTTTCATGGATGGGGAGATATAAATGAAGCTTTGCATAAGTTATCTGTAGAAGGAAAATGGGAAGAAATGTTTGCTTTAGTCACTGATGATATGGTTGAAACTTTGGGATTCTGTGGCACTGGTAAAGAGGTAGCTAACAGCTTAAAAAATGATCTTGGTCCAATTTGTAGTGCAGCCATGTGGAATGAAGTTGAGCATTTAGGTACCGATCATTCAAAAGACGAACATGTCAGTAATTTAATTCAAATTGCAAAAGGATAAATGACTCCTTTTAAACCTCACGCTTTTGCTGAGCTTCCTGCATTATTCCATAATCGTCAAACATGGGATGGATTTAATAATCCCTCATTAGTTATTGAAAATGCTCAACTAAAAAAAGAATTGGGTTTGAAAAATATTGACTCACAAGCTCTCTTAGATATTTTTAATGGCGTGTTATCAATTGAAAATCTAAAGCCTTTATCAATGGCTTATGCTGGCCATCAATTTGGGCAATATGTAGAGCAATTAGGAGATGGCAGAGGACTGTTGCTTGGAGAGATAGACTCACCTGACGGTTTGATTGATATTCATCTTAAAGGTGCTGGAAAAACACCCTACTCTAGATTTGGAGATGGTCGAGCTGTTTTAAGATCTGTAATTAGAGAGTATTTATGTGGAGAGGCAATGCACGCTTTATCGATTCCAACTTCAAGAGCTTTGATGATTATTGGGAGTGATGAGGTAGTTATAAGAGAAAAAAGTGAAACAGCAGCAATGCTTGCAAGAACAGCTAAAACACACATCAGATTTGGTAATTTTGAATATTTTCACTACAACAATAAACCAGAGTATGTAAAAGTTTTGGCTGACTTTTGTATTGAAAAATATCCTGCTTACTTTTTAAGTACTAAAAATAAATATGAAGAGTTCTTTAGGTCAGTTGTAGATTACACAGCTTGCATGATAGCGCAGTGGCAAGCCTCTGGCTTTAGCCATGGTGTTATGAATACTGACAATATGAGTATTTTAGGAGAGACATTTGATTATGGTCCTTATGGATTTATGGAAGATTACCTTCCTAGTTATGTCTGCAATCACTCTGATCATCAAGGAAGATATGCATTTAAAAATCAGCCATATATAGGATTATGGAACTGCTCTGCTCTTGGTCATGCATTATCCTCGTTAATTTCTGAGGAAAGTCAGAGTGAGATTTTGAAGACATATGAATCAACTTTTCAAAATAAATTAGCAAAGTTGTACCAAAAAAAACTTGGATTTACAAAATCGTTTAATGGGGATGCTCAATTAATTCAAGGTTTGTTAGATATCATGGAGTCTGAAAAACTAGATTATACAAATACATTAAGGAATCTTGCTCAGGCTGTAACTGAAGTTAAAACAAACGAACTAGATTCAGATATTGCTATGTCTTGGATCAAATCCTATCAAGAGCGTCAGAGCAAAGAGCCCACATCAATTGCTAAAAAAATATTGCTTATCAAGGCAAATAATCCAAAATATATTCTAAGAAATTATATGGCGCAAGAAGCTATAGAGGCAGCTGAAGATTCAGATTTCTTACCACTTGAAACATTGATTGAAGTAATTACATCTCCCTATAATGAACAAGAGAAATATGAATATTTTGCTAATAGATCTCCAGATTGGGCAAACAATTTAGAAATTTCCTGCTCATCTTAATTCATTGAGAAACTGGAGGTTTATTTCTCCGTCTAATTTATTCATACCTGTAAATGAATAAAAATTAAAATCGTGTCTTAGTGGGTGATTTTCTCTAAGAGATCTAAAGCCTTTTTCTAAATCTTTACCTGGTAAAGCTTTAAATGAATCTGAGATTAATTTTAAGTCTAGCTCTTTATGAAAAAGTGAGGCTGGGAAAGACATTCTATAAATATCTTCTACTATGTTTTTAAACCCATGTGGCCAATCTGCAAATGACACAGATTTTGCTGAATTGGACTTTAGGCATTCAAATTTTTTTGCACACTCCTCAGCAATAATTTTAGCTCCATTAAGCTTTCCCTCTATGCTATAGCCTGCGATATGTGGGGTTGCAATATAGGATTTTTTTATTATTTTGAGGCTTGGTGTAGGCTCATTAATCCAAACATCAAAAATATAAATTAAGTCATGCGCTTTAAGAACCAAAGCTTCGGATATGATCTCCCCTCTTGATGTGTTAATAAGGATTTTTTTTGAAAGTTTCCTGATATGAGATTCATTAATGAGATTAAATGTTGGATGTTGACCTTTCTCAGACAAGGGGGCATGAACTGTTATTAAATCACATTCAAGCACAGTATCTAAGTCTACTAATTCCGCATTTGATAGAAATGGATCACATGCATAAACTTCAAATTTTAAAGCCTTAAGAATTTTATATAATTTTCTCCCAATATTGCCATAGCCTACTATTCCAATACTCTGCCTGGCATTGAAAAGATCGTCTTTTATCAACTCTCCAATAGCAGCCATTACATAATGAATAACGCTAAAAGCATTGCATCCAGGCGCATGAGACCAAGCAATATTTTGACTATCTAAGTAACCTATATCTAAATGATTAATTCCTGCAGTTGCAGAGGCAACATAGCTAATCCTTGTTCCCTCGCATAGTCTTTGATTAACCAAAAGAGTAGAGCGAACTAACAAGGCATCAATTTTTTTTAAATCGCTGACAGACACAGTATTTGGATCGAAATACTTTAATGAATAATCAGCATCGATACACTCGGCTAATCTGTTTTTAATTTCAGGAATTTGCGAA
This sequence comes from Gammaproteobacteria bacterium, assembly GCA_045564035.1. GTDB lineage: Bacteria > Pseudomonadota > Gammaproteobacteria > Magnimaribacterales > D2472 > D2472. The sequence continues at coordinate 21,893 of JBJLIA010000001.1, forward strand.
TCTGCAGCTATGTTAATCAATGGGATTTATTTCTAAAGATCATGCTTTTTAGCCAACCTAGGAAAGAATTCTGACCAAGTGTATAGCGATCAAGCAAGTCAAAGTCTTTAGCAAGCTTAGCTGGGTCCTGAAAAAAATCTGCGCGCGTTATAAATTCGTGATCATCTAAATTCCTAATAAACACTGCAGGATTTCCAGCATAGATACTATTTCTGGGAATATCTTTTGTAACGACTGATCGAGCTCCTACAATGCTATTTGCTCCTATCTTTACTCCTTTGCAAATCATGGCATCTTCGCCTATCCAAACATTCTCTTCTAATACTACCGGCTTAGGATCTCCGACTACCTTGGTTCTATCATAAATACCATGCCAGTCTGCATCAGTTATGCATGCCCCATGACCAAACATACAAGAATTTCCTATCAAGATACTCTCAGCAGCCATGATTCTTACTCCAGGCGAGATGAGAACATAATTACCAATATCAACTTTCCCTTGCCATTCACCAGCATCCCAGCTGGTAATTTGAATATAATCATCTGGCGCAGAAATGAATGTTGGAAAATTACCAACTGAAATATTTGAACCAAATAACTTTACATATCTTGGTTTAAAAAACACAGGTCCCTTGCCCAGGCTTTTAAACTGGGGCCTAAGAAATCTGTTCACATATCGAACAGTTAATTTAGATGCAATCTTTTTTAACCAATATGGGCGGCTATCTTTTCTAATTTTTCATCTCCGATTTTAATCTAGTCCTTGTATGATAAAGTACCGAGAAATTTCTGGCTTATTTTTTTGAAAAATTTATTTAAAGAACTAAAACAATTACTGAAAATAGGTCTTCCTATCTATGGATCGCAAATTTCATATATGGGAATGGGAGTTACCGATACAATAGTTGCAGGAAGGGCAAGCGCGCTAGATTTATCTGGGCTGGCTATAGGTAACGCACTCTCCATGCCATTTTATTTTCTACTTGGTGGATGTCTATTTGCTGTAACCCCAATAGTAGCTCAGCTGTTTGGAGCAAAAAAATATGAAGAAATTGGGCAAAAAGTTCGAGAAATTCTGTGGGTCAGCTTAGCGCTTGGTTTAATTGGATTTATCCTTTACAGAAATTTAAGTTTTTTCATTCCCTTCTTTGATATAGAAGATAATATTGCACAGATTTCAGATGGCTATCTAAAGGCAATGTCATATGGTTTTATTGCGAATATGATTTTCACATGTCTTCGGTGTTATAGCGAAGGTATGGGCCTTACCCTTCCAGTTTTTTGGGTTGCATTTATTGGGATGGTATTAAATGTTCCATTAGATATTATATTTGTATATGGTTATTTTGGTGTCCCTCCAATGGGAGGTGTGGGCTGCGGGATTGCAACATCTATAAACGTAGTTATTGGAGTAATTGTTTTACTTCTGGTAATAGTAAAAAAGAAAGAATACGAACCAACAAAAATATTTTCAAAGTTTTCTCTACCGAATTGGAGTACAACAATTGAAGCTCTCAAATTAGGTCTGCCTATTGGTTTTGGAGTATTTGTTGAACTAAGTATGTTTTCTGGAGCCGCTTTAATATTAGGATCACTTGGAGCAACTGTAATAAGCGGTCACACAGTTGCAATAAATATTGTAAGTGTTTTATTCATATTGCCTTTATCTTTTGGTCTTGCAGCTGCAACTAGAATAGGTAATTTGGTAGGCGAAAAAAAGCTTCATCAAGCCAAGTATGCATCTAATATTGCCATCTTAATCTGTTTTGCTGGAGCTATATTTAATATGGTAATTATTTTGGTCTTTAGAGAGAGCCTAGTCTCGCTTTATTCTTCAGATCTAGCTGTTGCAACAATTGCAATGAATCTTTTATTTTTTGGAGCAATCTTTCAGATTCCAGATGGGATGCAAATGGGCGCCCTAGGAAGTCTAAGAGGTTATAAGGATACATTTGCTCCTATGCTAATGATTATTTTAACCTATTGGTTTGTTGCTTTGCCCGTCGGATATCATTTAACCTATTTTGGAATATTTGGGGACTCTTTGGGCCCATCGGGTATTTGGATAGGAATGATTACTGGTTTAACAATATTTGCAGGTCTAATTATTCTAAGATTAAATTATGTTTCTAACAAATTCATAGCAAAATCTAACCCAGAACTTCTTTAACTTTAGAGCCAATTTGAAGCAAGTTTTCTGCTATGTGAACTCCGCATTCTTCTAATTTTTTAATTTTATCAGCGGCAGTACCTTTTCCACCAGCAATGATTGCACCTGCATGGCCCATTCTTTTGCCTGGTGGAGCTGTTTGACCAGCGATATATGAAATTACAGGTTTAGACAGATGATCTCTTATATATTCTGCAGCTTCTTCTTCAGCGGTTCCCCCAATCTCCCCAACCATAACTATTGCTTTAGTTTGATCATCTGCCTCCATCATTTTCAAGATATCAATAAAAGAGGTTCCAGGAATTGGGTCGCCTCCGATGCCAACGCAAGTGCTTTGACCTAGCTCTAGATCAGTTGTTTGCTTTACAGCTTCATAAGTTAAAGTGCCAGATCTTGAGATAATCCCTACCGATCCCGGCATATGAATGCTGCCAGGCATTATTCCTAATTTTGCCTCTCCTGGCGTTATGACTCCTGGGCAGTTTGGGCCTATTAATGTTACACCTAACTCATCAATTCTCTTTTTTGCAATGAGCATATCTAATGTTGGAACCCCTTCGGTAATGCAAATAATCAATTTGATTCCAGCATCAGCTGCCTCCAAAATCGAGTCTTTGCAAAATTTAGCAGGAACAAAAATAATTGAAGCATTTGGTTTGACGGCCTCAACAGCCTCATGAACAGAGTTGAAAACTGGAATATCTAAATGTTTTTGTCCTCCTTTACCAGGAGTCACCCCTCCAACAATATTTGTTCCATATTCGATAGATTGCTCTGAATGTAATGTTGCTTGAGAACCAGTAAAACCTTGAACTAAAAGTCGTGTATCTTTATCAACCAATATGCTCATTTGCTTAGCTCCACTGCTTTTTTTGCTGCTTTTTCAAGATTAGTTAAACTAACAATTGCTGCATTAGATTTAGCCAGGATATCACTGCCGATGTCTGCATTATTACCTTCAAGTCTTACAACTACTGGGATAGAAACTCCCACTTCCTCAATTGCTGCCAAAATACCTTCAGCAATTAAGTCACACCTAACAATTCCGCCAAAAATATTTACAAGCACTACTTTAACCTCCGGATCAGCAAGTATTAATTTAAAAGCTTTGGAGACTCTTTCTTGAGTTGCAGTACCGCCAACATCTAGAAAATTAGCTGGAGAGCCACCAAAAAATTTAATTGTATCCATTGTTCCCATTGCCAATCCGGCACCATTCACCATACATCCAATATTTCCATCTAAAGAAACATAACTAAGGTCGCTTTTAGCAGCTTCAGCTTCTCTGGGATCCTCTTGAGAGGGATCATGCATGTCTTGAATGTACGGCTGCCTATAAACTGCATTTGAATCAATATTTATTTTTGCATCTAAGCAATGAAGTTTCCCACCTTGAGTTATTACCAAAGGATTAATCTCAAGCAAGCTAAGATCATGAGAAATAAATAAATCAGTTAACTGAGGAAGCATTATTGAAAATTGTTTTGATTGCTCAGGATCTAACTCTAGTACTTTAGATATTTTCCTTGATTGAAATCCCATAGGACCAGTCAAAGGATCGATGGGTTCGTAGATAATTTTTTCAGGTGTTTTTTCTGCAACTTCTTCAATATTCACCCCGCCCTCACTTGAACCAATAAAAACAATCCTTTGAGTTCCTCTATCTATTACTGCACTTAGGTATAGCTCCTTAGCAATATCAGTACATTCCTCAACTAAAATTGAATTTACAATTTGTCCATTAGAGTCGGTTTGATAAGTGATAAGCCTTTTTCCTAGCCAATGATTAGCAAATTCCTCAGCCTCTTCAGGAGTGCTAACAAGTTTTACACCGCCTGCCTTTCCCCTGCCTCCTGCATGCACCTGAACTTTTACCACCCATTTATTCCCGCCGATATCCCTGCATGCGTTCAAAGCCTGATCTGCAGAAGTAATAACTACATTCTTTGAAACTGGTAAGCCAAAATCTGCAAAGAGCTGCTTGCCCTGAAATTCATGAAGATTCATTATTTTCTATTTCCTATGTGTATTGCTTTTCCATTAACCGCCATTGCTGCTTCATGCAATGCCTCAGAAACAGTTGGGTGGCTAAAAATAGTTAATCCCAGATCTTCCGCACTTGCTCCAAATTCCATTGCAACAACTCCTTGCTGAACAATGTCTGCTGCAGAAGGACCAAAAGCATGAACGCCTAATATAGTATCTGTTTTTTTATCAGCAATGACTTTTACAAAACCAGTACTTTCACCTGTAGCCAGTGCTTTTCCACTTGCTGCAAATGGAAAAGAGCCGGTTTTGAATTGAATGCCTGCATCACTTAGATCTTTTTCATTTTGTCCCACCCAAGCCACTTCTGGATGAGTGTAAATTACAGATGGAACGAGTTTATATTCCATTTCAGCTTGATTGCCTGCTATTCTTTCAACAACCATAATGCCTTCTTCAGACGCTTTATGGGCTAACATTGGACCTCTAACGACATCGCCAATTGCCCAAATATTTTTTACCTTAGTCTCACAGAAATTATTTACTGGAATAAAGCCCCTTCTATCAACAGCAAGACCAGAACCCTTATTAAATAAATTTTCCGTATTAGGTTTGCGACCAACCGCCACAATCAATTTCTCAAAATTTAATTCAGACTCATCTCCATTATTTTCATAAATGACAGATACATTTTTTTTATTTGAATTTGCTGCCTTAACCTTACAGCTCAGATGGATATTCAATCCTTGCTTATTAAATTCCTTGAGGACCTCTTTAGAAATTTTTGAATCAGCCATTGGCAAAAAATCATCTAAAGCCTCTAATATGGTAACTTTAGATCCAAGCCTTGCCCAAACACTTCCAAGCTCCAATCCAATAATCCCGGCTCCAATTATCCCTAATGTTTTTGGGACCTGTTGAAATTCAAGAGCTCCAGTACTGTCAACAATATTTTCATGATTTACCTTTGCAACATCAATATCTATTGGAGAGGAGCCTGAAGCTATGACGATATTTTTTGTTTCTAGTATTTCTATCTTATCTTTAAAACTTACTTCAACTTTATTAGCATCAATTATTGTTGCGCTGCCAGAAATTTGAGTTACATTATTTGTTTTAAAAAGGCTTGAGACTCCACCAGTTAACTGGGCAACAATTTTATTCTTTCTATCCATCATCTTTGGAATATCTATTGTAGGATTTTCAACCTTAATGCCGTGATTAGAAAAGTGATTTAATGCATCTGCATATCTATGTGAAGAATCTAATAAGGATTTTGAAGGTATGCAACCTGTGTTTAAGCATGTTCCCCCAAGTTGAGGCGTTTCATTATGAAGTGATTTTTCAACGCATGCAGTTTTTAAACCCAACTGAGCAGCCCTTATGGCAGCAACATATCCTGCTGGTCCGCTTCCAATAATTATGACGTCATACATATTAATAACTTATAAATTTAATAAGAGTTTTTCAGGAGACTCTAATTGATCCTTTATAGCTATAAGAAAAGAGACTGCATCTTTTCCATCAAGCAATCTGTGATCATAGCTTAGAGCTAAATACATCATTGGACGAATAACTATCTCTCCATCTATTGCAACAGGCCTATCTTGAATAGAATGCATTCCCAGGATTGCAGTTTGAGGAGCATTCAAAATTGGTGTAGAAAGCAAGGATCCAAATACGCCCCCATTAGAAATTGTAAATGTGCCTCCCTGCATTTCAGAGATTGAAAGTTTTCCATTCCTAGCTTTATCTGAATAATCTAGGATAGATTTTTCAACATCAGCTATCCTTAGGTTACCTGCATCCCTTATAACAGGAACCACTAACCCTCTTTCGGTAGAGACAGCAACACCTACATCCTGATAACCATGATAAACAATGTCAGTTCCGTCGATGGAAGCATTTACCAATGGAAATTTTTTCAAAGCTTGAACTGATGCTAATACGAAAAAGCCCATAAAACCCAGTTTTACTCCATGCTCCTCTTCAAAATCTTTACCATACTTAGCTCGCAACTCTTTGATTGGTTTGAGATCAACCTCATTAAAAGTTGTAAGCATTGCTGTTTCCTGTTTAACAGTAAGCAACCTATTTGCTATAGTTGAGCGCAGTCTGGACATCGGTACTCGCTCTTCTATTCTCTCAGAGGAATTAACTGAAACTTGATTTGTTGAAGACTGAATCACTTCCTCTTGGAAAATAGCATCACTAGGCTGATCTAAATGATTAATAACATCAGCTTTAGTAATTCTTCCTCCTTTTCCAGAGCTTACAATATCAGCTGGATTGAGTTCATGTTCTTTTAACAATTTTTTAACTGCTGGCCCATTATGACTCGACGAATACTCATTTTGATTTTCTATTTTAGATTCTTCTGCTTCTTTTACTTCGTCAGTTTCCACCACTTTCTCAATCTCTTGTTCAGGTTCTGTCACCACCTCAATTTTAGGATCTTCTAATTCACCGCTAAGTGATTCTTTTTCAAATTCTGCGATCAGCTCAGCACTCAAAACGGTTTCTCCAGCAGGTTTTAAGACTTTAGAGATCTTTCCATCAAAAGGAGCGACAACTTCTAAAACTACTTTATCTGTTTCAATCTCAGCAATTACTTCATCTTGTTTTACTTGATCGCCCTCTTTCTTTACCCAATTTGCAATAGTTCCATCCGCTACGGACTCTGGAAATGTTGGTGATTTGATTTCTGTGGACATAATTATTTCTCTAAAAAGATAAAGCTTCTTTTACCAAAGCTTCTTGTTGTTGTTTGTGTAATTTATTCAAACCTACCGCAGGCGCAGATGATGCTTCTCGACTAACTAATGATATTTCATCTTTTATGTTCATCCTATCCATAACTGTTTGCAGCCTGTGACGATGGTTAAACCAGGCTCCTTGATTTGTTGGTTCTTCTTGGCACCAAACAAATTTGATAGCATTTGTATAAGTTTTCAGAATTTTCTCAAGAGAGTCATATGGAAATGGATAAAGTTGCTCGATTCTTATTAAGGCGATATTTCCAATGCCAAGCTCATCTCTTTTCAATGATAGATCATAAAATACTTTGCCTGAACACAGGATGATCTTTTCGACCTTCTCCACATCTTCAAGCGAGTCATCAATGACATACTGAAAAGAGCCGTCGGTTAAATCATGAACTGAAGAGACTGCTTGTGGATTTCTAAGTAAGCTCTTAGGAGAAATAACAACAAGAGGTCTTCTCATCATGCGAATAGTTTGAAGTCTAAGCAAGTGATAAATCTGAGCTGGTGTGCTTGGGACACACACTTGAATATTTTCATATGCACATAATTGCAAAAATCGTTCTAATCGTGCGCTACTGTGTTCTGGGCCTTGCCCTTCATACCCATGAGGAAGTAGCATGACCAGTCCAGAAAGTCTCTCCCATTTATGCTCAGCAGAAACAATAAATTGATCAATCACAACCTGGGCTCCGTTAACAAAGTCTCCAAATTGCGCTTCCCATATAACTAAACCCAATGGACTTGTAGCAGAATAGCCATATTCGAAGCCCAGCACAGCTTCTTCTGATAAAAGAGAATCATAGAGATCAACTGTTGTATTGGATTTCTCTACCAGTTTATAGGAAGTGAATTTTATAAAACTGAATTAGTAAATTAAAATGTCATTTAGAATAGAAGAAAAATTATCAATTAGTAGGGAGAGCTTATTAGATTTTAAAGTTTTTTTAAATAAAAACTCTGCAAAAAGAATCTATAATACGAGAACAGTAGAAAGTTTGTACTTTGAAAATAATAATTTACAAATGTTTAATGACTCTATTGAGGGTCTGCTTCCAAGAAAAAAAATAAGAATTAGAAACTATCCCTTAGAAAAAAAAAATACTTATGCTTTAGAATATAAAATTTCTAGTGTTGAAGGAAGATACAAAACAAAAAAAATTTTAAAATCTTTCGAAGTTGAAAATTTTATAAATCTTGGGATTTTGGATCAGCAATATGGTGTTTGCTATCCTTCAATCAATATAAAATTTATTAGAGATTACTATCTAATGAATGATGTTAGAATTACAATTGATCAAGACATTATGTACAAAAAATTTACTTCTAAAAATAAAAAAAATGACCATAAAATAATAGTCGAATTAAAGGCAGCCATAACAAAAGACTCAGATGATTTGATTAAATCATTTCCTATGCAGAGAACAAGATTTTCTAAATATTGTAATGGAGTTACTCTTTTAAAAATTTAATTGTTAGTTGATTATGAATATTGCATTTTATATTGATGAAATGAATTTTAGAGGTGTAGCTAATTCAACATTTCAATATGCTTTTTATAATGAAAAAATATTAAAAAATAAATCAATTATTTTTTTTAATAATAAAAATTACAGAAATAGAAATATTACTATAAAAAAATTTAAATCTTATTTTAAGGTAGTGGGAATTAGTGAATTTTCTAAGATTGATAATTATTTAAAAAAATTAAGATTAGATTTTGTATATAGCCAGAAGTCAGGAAATAAAGACAATTGGATTTCAAATAAAATTAATACTTTAGCTCATAGTCTTTATCCTCAATCACTATCCCAAGTTCATGGTTATAAATACTTTTATGTCTCTGACTGGTTAAGTAAAAATTTTTCTAATAACAAAATAAAATATTTACCGTATATAGTAAACTTACATAAGACAAAAAAAAATTTAAGAAAAAAACTAATGATAAATAAAAAAAGTATAGTATTTGGATGCCATGGTGGAGACAGTAGTTTTGATTTAAAATTTACACATGATGCAATAATTGATCTGGTTAAAAGAAAAAAAAATATTTATTTTTTATTTTTAAATATAAATCAATTTTATAAGCATCCAAATATAATTTTTCTCAAAGGTGTTTTTGATGAAAAATATAAAAAACAATTTTTAAACAGTTGTGACGCAATGTTATATGGAAGAAGTCTAGGAGAGTCTTTTGGATTGTCATGTGGTGAGTTTTCCTATTTGGAGAAACCAATTATAAGTTATAAATTTAATAGGCATAGAGCTCATATTGATCAAATCTCTAAAAGTGGTTATCTGGAGTATGGATCGAGACATGATTTACAAAACATTTTAAACAATTTTAAAAAAAATAATAAAAAATTACATAATAGAAAAAACAAGTATATTAATAATAAGCCTGAAAAAGTTATGAAAGTATTTAATAATTTACTCAAACATGAAAAAATATCTATAAATTTTAATATATTAGATTATATTATCAATTACAGTAGCTTTCTTGTTATGAGTTATTATTATTTGAGACATAAGTTTTATAATCATTATTACAAGTATCTCGAGTCCATCTTGATTTATAAAAAAAAGTAAAATTAAAATATGATATTTAAAAAATTTTATTATAAACTTATAAATCAAAATAAATATGTCTCTCTAAAATTTCAAGAAAATGAAAAAAAATTACTTAAAATATTTAAATTTGAATTAGAAGAAAAAATTAATAAAATTAATCAAAATTTAAAAAAAGAAGAAATTTCTTTTTTACATTCAGGTCATCTTGGAGACATAATAAATGCACTGCCAGTGATCAAAGAATTATCAAAAAATCATAAATGTAATTTATATATTCAAGCAGAGAAAAAATTAGAAATTGACGCTCTTGGGTATAAAAACAGAGACGACAAATATTATCTCTCAAAAAAAATGTGTTCTATGCTTTTACCCTTGCTTAAAGAGCAAAATTTTATTAACAACATTGAATTATATTCAAATCAAAACATAGATATAGATTTAGATTTATTCAGAAAAATTCCCATGAATTTCAACCTAGACTCAGTTAGGTGGTATTTTTTATTAACAGGAATCGAGTTTGATTTACGTGAAAAATATTTGAATGTTGAAGACCATCCTTCACTTAAAGATAAAATTGTCATTATGAGAAGTACTAGACGAAGAAATCCCTTTATAAATTATAAATTTATTAATAATTATAAAGATGTTTTTTTTATTGGACTAAGAGATGAATATGATGAGCTTAAAAAAGAAATATCAAATTTAGAATTTTATAATTCTAAAAATTTCTTAGAACTAGCGCAGATAATAAAATCTTCAAGATTCTTCCTTGGAAATGCATCTTTTGGTTTTGCTATTGCAGAAGCTCTTAAGGTCCCAAGATTATTAGAGTCGTATCCAGACTTTCCTGCTATATACCCTAATGGTGGTATGTTTCACAATTTTTATTTCCAAGTTCATTTTGAAGAATTTTTTAAGAAACTAAATAAATCAAATTAGACTTAGTTATCAATAAGGTAGATTTAATTGTAATTAAATCTGATTATGATTTTGTTTAAATCTTGTTTGAAACTTAAATTAAAAGTAGTATAAAACATTGAAATTTAAACGGCGAGGTAGCTCAGTTGGTTAGAGCACAGGACTCATAAGCCTGGGGTCGGCGGTTCGAATCCGCCTCTCGCTACCAAATAAAATAATTACGTATGTCTAATCTTAATATGTACTGCATAACTTTAAATGATACTCATTTAAATAAAATTAAAAAAATTGGATATATACCTGTTGGATTGGGAGATGCAATTAAATCAAATGTTTTTTTTAAAGATGATACTGGAGATAATATCTCGCAAAAAAATCCTTTTTATGGTGAATATACTTTTCATTATTGGTTATGGAAAAATGAGATAAATAATTTAGATGATAAATGGATAGGTTTTTGTCAGTATAGGAAATTTTGGATAAAAAACGATGTTAATCAAAAAATTAATAATATTAGTGAATTAAAGTCAGCTGTGATTAACAATGTTCCAAATAATTATGATCAATATGAAAGTATTTTGGGAGAACCACTTTTTGTAAATCAATTAAGATTATCTAAATTTATTAAAAAGAACCTTTTAACAATGATAAAAAAACCCATACTTTTCCTTGATAAAAATAAAAGGAATTTAAAATTTCATTTTGACATGATGCACGGAAATGGAAATATGGATAAAGCAGTAAATTTGTTAGATATTTCTGAGAAGAAAGATTTTGAAATTTTTTTAAATAGCTCAGTTTCATTTAATCCACATAATATGTTCATTTGTAAATCTAAAAAAATATTAAAACAATATTATGAGTCATTATTTCCTTGGCTTAAAAGATGTGAAAAAGAATTCGGATTTAATTTACATGGATATGGATTAAAAAGAATATATGGTTTCCTTGCTGAGAGGTATATGTCTTATTGGTTTAAAAAATATACAAAATTTAAGCTGATGCCTATTTTATTTAAAGATATTTCTGATTTTTCATAAATTAAAGTCCTTTAAGAGTTTTACAAAAAAAATTAAATGAATTTAATTTTTTATCCTTCTTTGAAATAATTACTTTTTTACTAGGCCATTTAATATTTATTTTTTTATCATTATATTTTATTCCGTTTTCATATTTAGGCTTATAAAAATTATCCAATTTATAGTAAATAATGTTTTCATCATAATAACTATAATATGCATGTGCGAAACCACGTGGTATATAAAGACCTGTAGCGTTATCTTTAGATAATATTATTTTAAAACTTTTACCGAATGTTTTAGATTTTTTTCTTAAGTCTACTACCACATCAAGTATTTTTCCTTTTAAAACATTTACGTATTTAGCTTGTTGAAAATTTTTTTGAAAGTGAAAACCTCTTATAATATTTTTTTTTGAAGTAGTGCAATATTCAAAAACAAATTTTTTATTCAATAATTTATTGTTAAAAGTTTCTCTTAGACTTCCCCTAACATCTAAATGGTTTTTTTGTTTTATTACTAAAAGATCTTTAAACTTTGTTTTAAAAATTTTCATTATTTAATAGTCTTTTTTAATTTATTCAGGCTCATATCTATTTTTTTTGGAAATTCACCTTTTGAATATTTTTTTTTTATATTTTTTTTACTATGTTTAGCAAAATTAAAAATTGTTTTACTTGGGCCTCCAATATTGATTATTCCCTTTTTATTTAATACTTTTAATATTATTTTTGCAGCATCTTCTTGAAAAATAAAGTTAGACTTAACATTTGCATATGCTTCTTTATGCACAAAAGGTTTTTCTGTCATACAAACCCTAAGTATAAGGGAGTTTTTATACATTTGAACGGCACTTTCCCCACCAAGTTTTGACCAACCGTAATTGTTCCATGGTTTAACTGGATCAGTTTCTTTATAATTTCCTTTGTTTCCTGGATATACGTAATTTGTAGATAAATAAATAATTTTTATCCCTTTTTTGGAAGCTTCTTTAACCACATTGCATGTCCCAATAATATTTAAATTTATACTATCTATAATATTTTTGTCATGAATAGACATAGGTCGTGAAAGTGCTGCTAAATGTAATATGTAATTTGGTTTAAATTTATTTATATTTTTCTTAATTGAGGATAATGACAAAATATTAAGTTGTTTTTTATTCCTAAATATAAATTTCTTATTAGTTTTAAGATTTTTTAATATTTTACCAAATCGACCATTTGATCCTGTAACTAAAATCTTATTCATTGTTATATTATTGATTGTAAATATTTTGAATACTCACAATTACCATAAAATTTAATAGCTTTAGTTACTTCCTTTTTTTTTATCCAATTATTTCTAAATGCAATTTCTTCGATGCATGCAATTTTAAGACCTTGTCTATTCTCAATAGCAGATATAAAATTTGATGCATCATAATAGTCTCTTATACTACCTGTGTCTAACCAAGCTCCACCTCGCCCAATAAATTCAGCATTTAACTTATTATCTTTTTTATATTTATTAAGTAAATCTATTATTTCCAGTTCTTTTCTTTTAGATGGCTTTAAGTTCTTGCTATAACGAACTACTTTATTATCAAAAAAATAAATCCCTGTTACTGCTAAATTAGATAATGTTTTTTTTGGCTTTTCTACTAGTTTAATAACTTTATTATTTTTACCTATGGTTGCAACACCATAAAGATTTGGATTTTTTACTGGATGTAATAAAACTTTAGCACCATTTTTAAGAATTACATTTTTTTTTAATATTTTAGTTAAACTTTGTCCATAGAAGAAGTTATCTCCCAAAATAAGAGCCACATTTTCATTACCTATAAATTTCTCACCAATTACAAATGCGTCAGGTAATCCTTTAGGTTTTTCTTGCTCTGAATAACTGATTTTAATTCCTAAATTATTATTTTCAGGTAAAATTTTTCTAAATTGATTTAGCTGGCCTTTGTTAACTATAATTAAAATATCTTTTATTCCAGCTAACATTAAGACAGATAAAGGATAATAAATTAAAGGTTTGTCGTACAAAGGTAGCAGTTGTTTATTAACAGCTTTGGTCAATGGACTCATTCTTGTTCCCTTACCACCAGCAAGTATTATTCCTTTTTTAATCATAATTTTAACCCTAGTCTTTTTTCGTAATTTTTTTTTGATATCTTTTTTAAAAATAATTTATTTTTAAAATACCACATAACTGTTTCAGTTAACCCTGACATAATTTTTATTTTTGCTTTCCATCTTATTTCATTTGACATCTTTTTATTATTTAAAGCGTATCTAAAATCATGTCCAGGTCTATCTTTTACAAATACTATCTTAGATTTTTTTTTAATTTCAATGTTATTTTTTTTACACACATTTAAAATTTTTTTTACTAAATCTATATTCTTTAAATTAATACTTGAGCCAACATTATAATTTTCCCCAGATTTACCTCTCAAATAAAGCATGAATAAGGCTTCACAGTGGTCTTCAACATGTATCCATTCTCTAGAGTTTTTTCCCCTAGCGTAAATGGGTAAAGGCTTATTATTAAAAATGTTTGAAATCATTTTTGGAATTAATTTCTCAGGAAATTGATAAGGTCCATAATTATTACAACAATTTGAAATGACGGCATCAATTTTATAAGTCCTAATGTATGAATTTACCAAGTGGTCTGCGCTTGCCTTGGAAGCAGAGTATGGCGAACTTGGATTATATCTAAATCTTTCATCAGACCTTTCACTTTTTTTTATGTCTCCATAAACTTCATCAGTTGAAACATGAATCAGTTTTGTTTTAATCTTTATTTTTTTTAATAATTTGATAGCCTCTAAAAGATTAAAGACTCCAAGTATATTTGTAGTAATAAAATTTTTAGGCCCGTCAATAGACCTATCAACATGTGTTTCTGCTGCAAGATTAAAAATCGCTACTGGTTTATATTTTTTAATTATATGAAATAACTTTTTTTGATTATTTATATCTACTTTGTAGAACTTGTAGTTTTTTTTATTCTTATTCTTATTTTTATAGTTGTTTGATGAATAAGTTAACTTATCAATATTAATTACAAAAAAACTTTTTTTTATTAAAAAATTAACTAAATTACTTCCAATAAACCCAGATCCACCAGTAACTATGATTTTTTTCATATTATATTTTAAAGAATAATAAGCCTTAATGTGATAAATTACTAAAAGAAATATCTTATAAAATCAAATATTATTAGTAAATGAATTTAAAAGACTTAAGTGTAATTATAACAACATTTAAAAGTGAAGATAAGATTTATACATGTTTAAACTCGATACCACAAAAAGTAAGAATATTTGTTATAGAAAACTCAAACAATAATAAATTTAAACAGGAATTAGAGTCAAAGTACTCAAATGTTGAATGTATTCTTACGGGAGAAAACAAAGGTTATTCTGTCGCAAATAACTTAGGCTTATCAAAAGTCACCACTAAATATTCTTTGGTGCTTAATCCAGATACAATAATAGAGAAAAATGCTATTGAAAATTTTTTTGCAACAGCAAACAATCTTCCAGATTTTTGGCTTGTTGGACCAAATCAAAATCAAGAAGAATACGATAATTACGATAAAGATAAAATTATTGAGGTAAATAACCTCAAAGGATTTGCTATCTTTTTTAATATGAAAAAATTTAATAAAATTTTCTTTGATGAAAATTTTTTTCTATACTTTGAAGAAATAGATTTATGTAAAAAAGTAAAAAAAGAAAAGGGAAAAATATACCTTGATCCTAAAATATATATTAGTCATGAAGGCGGAAGTTCCGTAAATCTTAGTTCCAAAGATGAGTTAGAAAAAAATAGAAATTGGCATTGGATGTGGTCAACTTTCTATTTTCATAAAAAATATAAAGGTTTTTTAATTGCTTTTATAATTATTTTTCCAAAATTATTTTCTTCTTTTTTTAAATCTATTTTTTATGCAATTATATTTAATAAAAAAACTAGGAATATTTACTTTCACAGACTTAGCGGTATTATTAATTCCATTTTAGGAAAAAAATCTTGGCATAGACCAAGATTAGATTGATTTATTTTAAGTTTAAATATATTAACGCTATTAATGAACTCCAAAAACAAAATCATAATAACTGGTGGTGCTGGATTCGTAGGAACAAATTTAATAAAATTACTTCTTATTAAAACTAATTATAAGATTATTAGTATCGATAACTACTCTTCTAGTTCAAAAAAAAACCATATAAGAAATAAAAGAATAAAATATATCAATAGTGAAACTGTAAATATTTATAAAATAATAAAAAAGCCTAGTGAGATTAAAGCTGTTTTTCATTTTGGAGAATTTGCTAGAATTTATCAAAGTTTCTTAAGAATGAATGAGTGCATAAATTCAAATTCAGTAGGTTCAAATGCAGTATTTAATTTTTGCTTAAAAAATAAAATAAAACTTATTTATTCAGCAACTTCTGCCTCTTTAGGTAATAAAGGTAATGATAAAAATTTATCTCCTTATGCTTTTACAAAATCAAAAAATTTAGAACTCTTAGAAAACTTAAAAAAATGGTTTAATTTCAGATATGAGGTAATTTATTTTTATAATGTATATGGACCCTATCAAATATGTCGGGGACCGATGTCAACTGTAATTGGGATATTTGAAGATCATTATAAAAAAGGAAAACCTTTACCAGTAGTCAAGCCAGGAACACAAACAAGAAAATTCACACACATCGAAGACACAGTAAATATTTGTTTTCTAGCATGGAAAAAAAATTTATGTAGGCACTACAGTATTTCAAGTAAAAAATCTCATTCTATTAAAGAAGTAGCTAAAATGTTTAAATCAAAGATAAAACTTTTACCAAAAAGAGCAGGCGAAAGATATAAATCTGCACTTTCAAATAACAACTTATCTAATAAAATGCATAATTATTTTGGTAGAATTAAACTTACAGATTATGTTGATAGTTTTATCAAAAAAAATAATTAGTGCCCTGGGAACTCGATTAAACTCCTAGTTTTATATCCTTTTTCTTTTAATAGATTGTCACCTGGTAGATCAAATAGGTTGATTACAAATATAAAACAAGCAACCTTACCACCTGAAATTTCAATTAACTTAGCAGCTGCTTCAGCAGTACCACCCGTAGCTATCAGATCATCAATAACTAATATTTTTTCATTTTTTTCAATAGAGTCTTTATGAACCTCTATGGTCGCCTTTCCATACTCTAGTTCAAAATCTACAGAATGCACTTGAGACGGCAATTTGTTTTTTTTTCTTAATAATATAAAAGGTTTTTTTAATTGATATGAAATAGTTGAAGCAAACACAAACCCCCTAGACTCAATAGCTGCAACTTTATCAAAATCAATTTTTTTAGCTAACTCAATGATTTTATCATTAGTATATTTAAAAGCGTCTGGATCTTTAATTAAAGTAGTTATATCTCTAAAAAGAATACCTTTTTTTGGATAATCTTTAATAGATCTTATGTGTTTTTTTAAATCCATATTTAACTTCAAGTTCTAACAAAAAAGCATTAATAATTAAATGATGAAAAAAAGAAAACTTGGGATAATTGGTGGCAGTGGTCTTTATAAAATGGAGGGGTTAGAAAAAACCACGTGGAAGAAAATTAATACTCCATGGGGCAAACCTTCAGATGAAATTTTAATTGCTAATGTAGGAAAAGAAGAAATATGTTTTATTCCAAGGCATGCTAGAGGTCACAAAATTAATCCAACTAATATAAATTTTAGAGCAAATATAGATGCAATGAAACAATTGGATGTCACTGATATTGTTTCAGTATCTGCCGTTGGCTCATTAAAAGAAAATTTAGAGCCCGGAAAATTTATTATTGCTGATCAATTTATTGATAGAACTTTTTCTAGAATTAAAACATTTTTTGATGAAGAAATCGTTGCACATGTTTCAATGGCTAAACCTACAAGCCCAGGTTTATCCAATTGCTGCGAAGCAGCACTAAAAAAATTAAATATTAAAAATCAAAAAGGAGGAACTTATGTTGTTATGGAAGGTCCTCAATTTTCAACTCTAGCTGAGTCAAACTTATATAGGTCATGGAATGCAGACGTTGTTGGCATGACTAATATGCCTGAAGCAAAATTAGCTAGAGAGGCAGAAATTAGATATTGTACAGTGGCAATGGTTACTGATTATGATTGTTGGCATCCAGATCATGAAGAAGTTGATGTTTCTATTGTAATTCAAACTTTACAAAAAAACGCTTCAAATGCACAAAATATGATTAAGGAAGTTATTAAAACATTTAAAAATTATTCAGTTGATAAAGATCCAGCTAATGATTGTTTAGATGTTGCAATAATCACTGATCCTAAATTAAGAACAAAAAAAACAATCAAAAGATTGAAATATATTGCTGGAAGAGTTCTTAAAGTATGAAAATTGAGGGAAAAGAATATCGTACAATTTGGTTCGATGAAGATAACAAAACTGTAAAAATAATTGATCAAACAAAGCTTCCACATAAGTTTATTATAAAAGATCTCAATACAGTGGAGGATGCTATCAACGCTATAAAAATTATGGAGGTTAGAGGCGCCCCATTAATTGGCGCAACTGCAGCTTACGGTTTAGTTTTATCGATTATAGAAAAAAATGATCTATCATATTTAAAAAGATCTAGTGAAGGATTAATTTCTTCAAGACCGACAGCTATAAATTTAAAATGGGCAATAGACCGAATGATGAAAAAATTATCAAGTGTTAATAGTAATGAGATTTTAAAAATAGCATTAGATGAAGCAAAAGCTATTGTGGAAGAAGATATAGATTTTTGTAAAAATATTGGTTTGAATGGACTTAAGTTAATTGAAGAAATAGCTAAAAAAAAAAAGACACTGTAAACATATTAACTCATTGCAATGCAGGATGGCTTGCAACAATAGATTGGGGAACTGCAACTTCACCTATTTACCATGCTCGTAATAAAGGTATCAAAGTTCATGTTTGGGTAGATGAAACAAGACCAAGAAATCAAGGTGCTAATTTAACTTCTTATGAGCTAAATGAAGAAGGTATACCAAACACAATTATCACAGATAATGCTGGAGGAATTTTAATGCAA
>JBJLIA010000002.1:0-22996 GCA_045564035.1 Gammaproteobacteria bacterium
CTGCAATCCCATGCTGAACATATTTCTTCAGTGAGATGTTCAAAATTAGTAACACCTGATACTTCTAAAAATTTTGAAAGCTTATTTAAATCTCTTTGATATGAGTTAGTTGTATTCTTGCTTAGGCCTTTAATATTTTCTGAAAAATCTAAATAATTATAAATAAGTGGGAAAAGAAAATACTTTCCATGATTCATGCCTCTTTCGACTCAAGGACTCTAACAATAATATCCCGAATGTATTCAATAAACGTTGTATCTCCATCTCCAAGGTACTTAGTTGGTTCATTGGATCCCATTTTTAGCAAGCCAAAACCTTTTTTTAGTTTCATTACACTTATTACTGCAGATTTGATTGATTCATTGGAAAAGAACGCATCTATTTTTTCTTTTGACAAAGGCCCCATATGTATCGAATCCTTGCTCATGCTCAAACTGGTTTTTCCTTCAAGCTCATGTAATTCAGAGTCTGAGAGAATCTCTAAAATACATGAATCAACTTCAAAGTTTTTCTCAAAGAATGATTCAACGATTTTTTTAATCTCATCAAAGTCTTTAGAGACAATCAACGACAAGGTTAAATTTTTTGATTTAAAAAATAGCTCTTCATTTTCTTTTCCAGTTAAAACAAATCCCGAAAGCATATCCATAAGCCTTGATTGTTCATCTCTTAGTTTTCTGACTTGCATTTCTAGCAGTGAAGTTGCTCCATCTGAATCATGCTTAAAGCTTAACTCGCTCACAAGAGATTCTCTGGAAAGAAAGAAATCAGTATTTTCCAATAAGAAGAGCTCTACTTCTTTAGAGTCTATTTTTTTAGCCATGTGCCCTCGCAGATAAATTCAGCTGGTCCTGTCATTTCAAGCTTATCATTTATTTTTCTAAGACTCAGATCACCCCCAGCAGAAATAATCTTTATAGGTAATCTGTCATTGATATTAAAGCTCGCAGTTGCTGCAGAAGCCGAGCCACATGATAAGGTTTCACCAGCTCCAGCTTCATTGGTTCTCAGTTCTAGGTTTTTTGCGTGCTTAGAAAATAACGAAATATTCACACCTGTAAAAAACTTTCTTTCTCTTAGCTTTGAAGAAAGTCCGTCCAGATCAAATGAAAAAACTTTCTTTGTTTCTATAATCAAATGCTGATTGCCAGCATTAACAAATTTATATTTTTTTAAACCACATTTTTTTAAAAATTGTGCTTCTGCTTGAGGAACCTCTTCTTGCATTGGATAATCTAAAACAACTTTTACTTTGTTAGAACCCGTTGGTTCAATTAATACAGGCTTCGATTTAGTACCTAATAATAGAGGTTTTCTGGGAGCAAGCTCAGCCTCCCAAAGAAATGCTCCAACAGATCTTACTCCATTCATGCACATGTCAGCCTGCGATCCATCTGAATTATAAAATTTTATATAAAAATCATGGCTTGAATTTTTTGGCGCATTGATAGTGATCAGCTGATCAAATCCAAGGCCCTTTTTCCTATCCCCCATCTTAATTAATTGAGAGTTCGACAACGCATGCGTCTTGGTAAGATTCTCTATGACAATAAAGTCATTACCATTCCCATGCATTTTTTTAAACTTGATCATCTAGGCCCTCTTCAAGGGAAGTCAGTGAAGAGTAATCCTCTCTTTTTCTTATCAAATAGAATTTATCTTTGTCGACCATAATTTCTGGAGCTCTAGGCCTTGAATTATAATTAGAACTCATAACAAAACCATATGCGCCAACAGTCCTCACAGCCAAAAGATCTCCCTCAGCGCCTTTACTATTAATATTTTTTGCTAAGAAGTCGCCCGTTTCGCAGATAGGGCCCACAAGACTGACAGTGGATGAAGGGGCATTATTATTTTTTGTTACAGGCCAAACATCATGATGGGCTTGATAAAGTGCAGGCCTCAATAGATCATTCATTGCAGCATCTGCAATAAGAAAGTCATTTTTTTTATATTCAACCTTTGTGAGCATCACCCCAGCATTCGCTGAAATAGATCTTCCTGGTTCAAGTATCAATCTCTCGTTCCTTTCAGAAAATATTTTTTCATAACATTCAATTAATTCAATCGGTTGGATAGTCTCCTCTCCTACATAATTAACACCTAGACCACCACCCATATCTATAAAATCAAGATTAATATTTCTTTTATCAAGCTCAACTAAAAGGCCTAAAGCTTGATCAGCAGCCTCTTCAAAGCCTTTCAGTTCCATAATTTGTGATCCAATGTGGCAAGTTATACCTACAAGGTTGAGGCTTAAACTCTCGTCAGTTTTTTTTATAAGATCTTTTGCAGTTTCAATACTCACACCGAACTTATCAGACTCCCTTCCTGTCTTTGTAAATTCATGTACTCCCGCATCAACATTTGGGTTAAACCTTATTGCCACAGGAGCTATTTTTTTCATTTCTGTAGCAACCATGCAAAGTTGATCAAGCTCTTGCTCAGACTCAACATTAAAAGAGAGGATATTATTTTCAATGCCAGCTGCCATTTCAGTTTTAGATTTTCCAACCCCTGAAAATATTATTTTTTTCGGATCTGCACCAGCCAAAAGCGCCCTATGAAGCTCACCACCCGAAACAATGTCAAAACCGCAGCCAGAATTTTTTAGAGTTTTTAAGATTGAAATATTCGATAATGCTTTTACTGAAAAACACACTAGCCCATTCATGGATTTAAACGAATCTATGTATGCTTTAGCATGCCTTTCAAGAGTAGCCTTGCTATACACAAAGGCCGGCGTACCATATTCATCTGCCACATCCATTAAGGCAACTTCTTCAGCAAATAGCTCGTCTTCTTTGTAATGAAAATGATCCATAAAGGAATTTAAATGTTTAAGAAAGTATCAGAAGGTATAGGCGCTTTCATACCGCAACCTATGACAACAAAAGAAACTAGTATTAAAAAGAAAAATAGGCGGACTTTCATCCACCTATTATGAGTAATTTATTAGAAAAAAACTAATTAGATTAGTATTTGTATTCTTCTTCTTTAAACGGTCCATCAACAGGCACATTAATATACTCAGCCTGTTCACCTGTTAATTTTGTTATTGTTCCTCCAAAGCCCTCAACCATAAGCTCAGCAACCTCTTCATCTAACTTTTTAGGAAGGACCTTAACCGTTAGCATCTCTTTCTGTTTATCTGCATCATTAACATTTGCAAAGCCTTGCTCGTATAGATACATTTGGGCTAAAACTTGGTTAGCAAATGATCCATCCATGATTCTACTAGGATGGCCTGTTGCGTTGCCTAGGTTAACAAGCCTGCCTTCAGCCAAAAGAATAATATAGTTTTTACTCTGCAGGTCTGGTGTTTCTGATGGCGAAGTGTCTCTAAATACTCTATGAACTTGAGGCTTGATTTCTTCCCAATACCACTTATCTCTCATAAACTGAGTATCAATCTCATTATCAAAGTGACCAATGTTACAGATTAATGCAGTATTTTTTACTGACCTTAGCATTGCTTCATCACATACATTTACATTTCCAGTAGTGGTTACAATCAGGTCAGTATCTTCAAGCAAGTTAATGTTAATGTCCTTAACATCTCTTGTTACAACGCCATTGTTGTAAGTTGAAACAACCTCAAATCCATCCATGCAGGCTTGCATTGCACATATAGGATCAGATTCAACTACTCTAACAATCATTCCCTCTTGAGCAAGACTAAGAGCAGAACCTTTGCCAACATCTCCATATCCAATAACTAATGCTTTTTTTGAAGAAAGAAACATGTCAGTTCCTCGCTTTATTGCATCATTTAAACTGTGCCTACAACCATATTTATTATCGTTCTTCGATTTCGTTACTGAATCATTTACATTAATTGCAGGTACTTTAAGACTATTGCTTTCAAGCATAGCTTTAAGTCTGTGAACTCCAGTAGTAGTTTCTTCAGAAATTCCATGAATGGTTTCGAGCATATCTGGAAATTTGGTATGAACCATATGTGTCAGGTCGCCACCATCATCAAGGATCATATTTGCATCCCAGGGCGCACCATCTTGAACGATTGTTTGCTCAATACACCAATCAAACTCTTCATCTGTTTGTCCTTTCCAAGCAAAAACAGGAATTCCGGCAGCAGCTATTGCAGCGGCTGCATGATCTTGTGTTGAAAAAATATTACAGCCAGACCAGCGAACATCTGCACCTAAATCAACTAGAGTTTCTATTAAAACAGCTGTTTGGATGGTCATGTGGATACAGCCCATAACTTTTGCTCCTTTTAGAGGTTGAGCATCTTTGTATTTAGTTCTTAATGCCATTAATGCTGGCATTTCATTTTCAGCTAGAGAGATTTCTCTTCTGCCAAAATCAGCTAGGCCCATATCCGCTACTTTAAAATCATTTTCCATTATTTACTCCAGTAAATTTAAGTGTGCATTCTACATAAAAACAGCATGCAAATGCATCCTTACATTGCTAAATCAAAGATTATTGTGAAATTTGCTCTGCTTTGTCTGTTTTTTCCCATGTTAGATCAATATCAGATCTTCCAAAGTGCCCATATGCTGCAGTTGGCAGATAAATAGGTCGCTTAAGATCAAGCATGTTAATTAAGCTTTTTGGTCTCAAATCAAACTTTTCTTCAACTATTTTTACAATGGCTTCTTTTGATATTTTTTCGCTATTAAAAGTTTCTACGTGTATCGATGTCGGTTTCGCAACCCCAATGGCATATGAAACTTGAATCTCACAATAATCAGCAAGCCCTGCAGCCACAATATTCTTAGCTACGTATCTAGATGCATATGCAGCAGACCTATCTACTTTTGATGGATCTTTTCCAGAAAAAGCACCACCTCCATGACGAGCCATGCCTCCATAAGTGTCCACAATTATTTTTCTTCCGGTAAGGCCACAATCGCCAACAGGGCCACCTATAACAAATTTACCTGTTGGATTAATGTAAATATTTGTTGAATCAAGGATCCATTCCTCTGGAACAATGGGCTTAATAATTTTATCCATTACCTCAGCCTTGATTTCTTCTTGAGTTACATTTTCATCATGCTGCGTTGAGAGTACAACTGCAGATAAACCCTCAATGGTTTTTCCATCATCAGAGTAAATAACACTTACTTGGCTCTTTGCATCTGGTCTCAACCAATTAATTTCCCCACTCTTCATAACATCAGCTTGTTTTTTAACCAATCTGTGAGAAAGATCTATTGGAAGGGGCATCAATGAATCTGTTTCAGTGCATGCATATCCAAACATCAGCCCTTGATCACCGGCTCCCTGCTCTAGATTTTCTCCTTCGCCCTCAGTTACACCTTGAGATATGTCTGGAGATTGTTCAAACACAAGATTAGTGAATTCGCAGGTATCACCATTAAAACCATATTCGTCAGAATTATATCCAATATCATTAATTGTCTTTCTGACAACAGGTTCAAGATCTGGACTTCCTGTAGAAGTAATTTCTCCAGCGATAAAAACCATATTATTTTTAATCATGGTTTCACATGCAACTCTGCTGTTAGGGTCTTCTGCTAAATATGCGTCTAAAACTGCATCAGACACTTGATCGCAAACTTTATCGGGATGGCCGCCAGATACTGATTCAGATGTAAAGATATAGCTCATAGTTTCCTCGTAAATATAATTATGCAAAACTTTTAATTTTTTCACCAAAAATTTGGTGTCCTATTTAGCAGTTTGAGTATGCAACTAGGAACAAATCACTTGTAAGAATAAAATTTTAGTTGTTTTACTAAATAAACTCAAATTTATCTATAAATATTACTAAGCACATATTATGATTGTCATGCTCTAAACTATTTGTACAAACATGCACAAAGAACTTGCTAACGCCATTCGTTTTTTATCTATAGATGCTGTTCAAGCTGCGAAGTCTGGTCATCCTGGGATGCCAATGGGGATGGCTGACATTGCAGTGGCTCTCTGGAAATATAACCTCAAACATAACCCAGAAAATCCTCATTGGTTCAATCGAGATAGATTCGTTCTTTCAAATGGTCATGGATCAATGTTGTTATATAGCTTACTTCATTTGACTGGGTACAACTTAAGCATCGAAGATTTAAAAAACTTTAGACAATTAGGATCTAAAACACCTGGTCATCCAGAGCTAGATTTAGAGATTGGAGTGGAAACAACAACTGGCCCTTTGGGTCAAGGCATCGGAAATGCAGTGGGCATGGCATTGGCAGAGAAGATACTAGCAAGTAAGTTCAATCAAGCAAACGGATTACAGCCAATTAACCACTATACTTATTCATTTTTGGGTGATGGCTGCTTAATGGAGGGAATTTCTCATGAAGTTTGCTCATTTGCTGGTACCCATAAGTTGGGTAAGTTAATTTGTTTTTATGATCAAAATGGGATCTCTATTGATGGAGAGATAACAAACTGGTTTACAGATAATACTGTAAAAAGGTTTGAAAGTTATAGCTGGCAGGTGATTGAAGTCGATGGGCATAATGTTGAGCAAATTTTAGAGGCCATAAAAAATGCACAAGAAGAATCTGGTAGACCCACTTTAATTTGTTGTAAGACAGAGATTGGATTTGGATCGCCTAATAAAGCTGGAACATCAAGCGTACATGGATCTCCTTTGGGTGATGAGGAGATTGCAAAAACCAGAGATCAGCTAGGATGGGATCATGATCCATTTCATATTCCAGCAAGCATAAAATCTGAGTGGGATGCCAAGGAATCTGGTTCTAAGCACAATTCTGATTGGAATATGTTGATGGAGGAATACTCTAATGCACACCCAGAGCTTTTTAATGAACTTAGTCGATTAATTAATAATGAGCTCCCAGAAAACTTTGAAAAACTGTTTCAAGAATTCATTGAAGGATTAGCATCAAGCGACCAAAAAGAATTAGCAACTAGAAAAGCTTCAGAAATTTGCTTAAATTTCTTTTGCGAGCAATTACCCGAACTTGTTGGTGGATCTGCAGATCTCACGGGCTCAAATAATACATTTTCTTCAGCTAGCTCTGAAATGCTTCCTGATAGCCCACAAGGAAATCATATTTTTTATGGAGTTCGCGAGTTTGGAATGACTGCCATGATGAATGGAATGCTTTTACATGGTGGAATCAAGCCATATGGCGGAACATTTCTAGTATTTATGGATTATGCGAGGAATGCTGTTCGACTATCTGCTCTGATGGAAATTCCAAATATTTTTGTTTACACACATGATTCCATAGGACTTGGAGAAGATGGTCCCACCCATCAACCAATTGAGCACCTCGTTACACTTAGGGCTACACCAAATTTAAATAACTGGAGACCAGCTGATATTATTGAGACTGCAGTAGGTTGGAAAGAAGCTATAACCTCATCATGCACTCCACACAGTTTAATTTTATCGAGGCAAAATCTGCCCTATTTGCAAAGAACTAAAGAGCAAACAGATTTAATACAAAAGGGAGGTTACCTGTTGTCTTATGAGGAGGATGCAGATATTACTTTGATTGCATCAGGAAGTGAGGTTCAATTAATTGTTGCCGCTGCCACTTCAATACAAAA
This sequence comes from Gammaproteobacteria bacterium, assembly GCA_045564035.1. Taxonomy (GTDB): domain Bacteria; phylum Pseudomonadota; class Gammaproteobacteria; order Magnimaribacterales; family D2472; genus D2472. The sequence goes on from JBJLIA010000002.1 coordinate 7,525, forward strand.
AGATGGATTTAAAGTAAATATTGCATCTGTGCCATGCCTTGATAAGTTCTACCTGCAAGATCAGGCTTACAGAAATAGTGTTGTAGCTCCCAAGATTCCAAAGTTAGTTGTTGAGGCCCTACATCCTGATTCTTGGCATGGCTTAATCAATCTTAATGACACTATTATTGGAATGAAAACTTTTGGCGAGAGCGCTCCAGCATCTGAGCTGATGGTTAAATTTGGCTTTACGGAAGAAAACATAGTTGCTGAAGCAAAGAAACTGCTTAAGAAATGAGGAAACTTGGCGATACAGATGTCTTGAATAAGACTGTCGCTCTTAGAGTTGATTTAAATGTTCCTGTAAATGATGGCAAAGTTCTGGATGATGCTAGAATTCTTGCAGTCATCCCAACCCTTAAATATCTTCAAAAACAAAACTCAAAAACAGTTTTAATCTCGCATTTTGGAAGACCGAAGGCAGGGGTCATTGACTCGAAATTTTCTCTACTTCCTGTAGCAAAGAGGCTAGGAGAAATTCTGAATAAGGAGATTCCATTTTTTACATCAATAGATGAGGTAAATTTTCATAAAGACATCTCTGTAATTGAAAACATTAGATTTTTACAAGGCGAATTAATTAATGATTTAGACTTATCAATTACTTTATGTAATTTAGCAGATGTTTATATTTTTGATGCATTTGGAACATCGCATCGTCCTCACGCTTCAACCTATGGCGCAATTCAAGCCGCTAAAAAATCTTGTGCTGGATTTTTATTAGAAGATGAAACTTATGCATTAAAGAAAGCTATCGACTCCCATGAGTCACCTACCCTATCTATTGTTGGCGGCTCAAAGGTGTCGTCAAAATTAGAAGTAATTAAAAGCCTATTACAAATCTCAGATGAGGTGCTGACCGGTGGAGGCATTACCAACACTTTTTTAAAAGCGCAGGGAAACAATATCGGAACTTCACTTTGTGAAGACTCAATGCTTAGCCATGCAAAAGAGCTTCTCGAGACAGAGAAAATATTGCTACCAAATGAAGTGGTGGTGAGTAAAAGTATGGACTCAAATAATTCAAGGATTTGCAACATTGATTCCATCCAAGATGATGAAATGATTCTTGATCAAATGCTTAGTCCAAAATCTGCTGAAAAGATTTCTGCCGCAAAAAAAATTATTTGGAATGGGCCAGTGGGCGTATTTGAGAAAGAGCCTTTTTCAAGAGGCACACAGGATATAGCTAATGCAATTGCATCATCAAAAGCATATAGCTTAGCTGGCGGAGGCGAGACCCTTTTAGCAATCAAGATGTTTATAGATAAAAACAAAATTTCTTATTGCTCTACTGGAGGTGGCGCTTTCCTTGAATTTATGGAAGGAAAAGAGCTACCATCATTGTCAGCTTTGGGCTTTAAATTTTAAACGGAGAAAATTATGTCATTGAATACATTAGAAGAAATAGCTGAATATATTGTCTCAGACGGCAAGGGAATTCTGGCTGCTGATGAAAGCAATCCTACCTGCGGCAAAAGATTTGACTCTATTGGTGTTGAATCAACAGAAACCAACAGGCGTGATTATAGAGAAATGTTATTTAGAGCTGCGGGCATGCAAGATAATATTGGTGGAGTTATCTTATTTGATGAGACGATTCGACAGAGTGCCGAAGATGGAACTCCACTTGTAGAGTTAATTAAAACTCAGGGTGCTTTACCAGGCATAAAAGTAGATAAAGGGCTTGCGCCTCTAGATTCCTCACCCGAAGAAAGTGTCACACAGGGATTAGATGGTTTAGATGAAAGATGTAAAGAGTATTTTTCACTTGGAGCAAAGTTTACCAAGTGGAGAGCAGTGATAAAGATATCTGATACTATCCCTTCTGATGAGTGCATTGAGGCTAACATGCGAGCATTGGCCAAATACGCAAAAATTGTTCAAAACAATAATATGGTGCCTATGGTTGAGCCTGAGGTTCTAATGGATGGAGTCCATTCAATCGAGCAATGCTATGAAGTAACCAGTCGATCTCTGGAATCACTTTTTAAATGCTTAAAGGACGAGGGAGTTAATATTGCAGGGACAATCTTAAAGCCTAATATGGTAACCTCAGGATCTATGGCTGAAAGTCAGGCTTCAGCTCAAGAAGTAGCAGAGATGACAGTGAAATGCCTCAATGAAAATCTTCCACCAGAGCTGCCAGGGGTAACTTTCCTTTCTGGTGGTCAATCTGATATTGATGCTACAGCTCATTTAGATGCGATGAATAAGATTGGTGGTTTTCCATGGAAATTAAGCTTTTCTTATGGCAGAGCTTTGCAGCAACCATCTTTAAAAGCGTGGCTTGGCAAAAAAGAGAATGTTACTCAAGCTCAAGATGCATTGTCTCACAGAGCATTAATGAATAAGCTAGCTGCAAATGGTGCCTGGAATTCAGACTTAGAAAACTAAGCTAAAAAATTTTGCAAGCACTAGCTCAAAGAGTTTTATCTGCAAAAATATGTATGAATGCTAAAACTCATGCCTCAATCAAAGAAGGCATTTTAGCTTACGTGTGTTTTGAAGCAGGCGATGAGGAAGAGGTGATTGATAAATTTATATCTAAAATTATAAATTTCTCTTTTTTTAAAGAAGATAACAACATAATGTCTACAAGTTTAAAGGAGATAGACGGAGAACTAATGATTGTTAGTCAATTTACTTTGGCTGCAGTAACAGATAAAGGGAATAAACCAAGCTTTCACAGGGCCGCTGAAACTCATAAAGCGAATTTCCTATACAATTTATTACTTAAAAGACTTAATGAATCATCGATTCGCTTTCAATCAGGGGTTTTTGGATCTGATATGGATATTCACTCCGTCAATGCAGGGCCCGTGACTTTTTCGTTTAAGATGTAACTTTATGACTGATCAATTATTAAGTTTCTCAGCAGAAGTAGATGCCTGGATAGAAAAGCATTGTCCCCAGTCAATGAGAACGCCTATGCCTGTTTCTGAGCAGGTTTGGGCTTCTTCAGATATTAACTTTCCCACAGCAGATTCAAAGATGTGGTTTGAGGCAATGGTATCAAAGGGCTGGTGCACACCTGAATGGCCTATTGAATTTGGAGGTGGAGGCTTATCATTTGAAGAGTCAAAGATTCTCAGAAGCCGCCTAAAATTTTTTGGATGCAGGCCTGCTCAAATTAATTTCGGCATTTCGATGTTAGGACCCGTCATTTTAGAATTCGGTACTGAAAATCAAAAAAAAGAATTTTTACCAAGGATTTCACGAGGTGAGATTTGGTGGTGTCAGGGATTTTCTGAACCAGGCGCTGGATCAGATTTAGCCAATATTTCGACTTCAGCTAAACTTAAAGGTAATGAATATATTATAAATGGATCAAAAATTTGGACATCTGAAGCTAATAAGGCTGATTGGATGTATTGTTTAGCAAGAACGGCTAAAACAGAAAAGAAACAAGCTGGCATCTCTTTTATTTTATTAAATTTAAGACAGCCTAATATAGATATAAAACCCATTAAGCTTCTTAGTGGCCAATCTCCTTTCTGCCAAGTTTTTTTTGATGATGTTTTCGCAAAAGAATCTCATAGGATTGCTAGTGAAAATGATGGCTGGAAAGTTGCAAAAAGACTCTTGGAATTTGAGAGAACCATGATGGCAGACCTTGGTAGTGAAGGTGCTGTCGATATTGAACCTCTGAAAACATATAAAAATAGTGGAGCTTTGAATGTCCCCGGTCAAAATAAATTACACAAACAAATAATTAAGCATGAAATGCGCAACTATTTAATTGATTTAACAATGGGAAGGACGGCCATTGAGTCAAAGAGTGGTTTTTCCCCTGCGGCCCTCTCATTGAAATATATTAGTACAGAGGAAACTCAGATTAGATGGGAGCTTAATGTTGCAAGCCTTGGAGCTGGAGGTCTTGAGATTGTTGAAAAAAGTCAGGGAACAAAACAAGAAATAGCTAAGTCCTTTTTCTATTCTAAGGCTTATACTATCGCAGGAGGCAGCTCAGAGGTTCAATTGAACATTATCGCAAAACATATTTTAGGACTCCCAGCATGACAATAAAAAAAATATCAGTATTTTGTGGGGCACATCTTGGAAAATCACCAGATTATAAAATTGCAGCACAGCAAATTGGGAAAATGATGGCTGTGAAAGGTCTGGAAGTCATATTTGGAGGAGGTAATGTTGGCTTAATGAAAGTTGTTGCAGATACTGCCATTGAGAATGGCGGAAGGGCTACTGGCATTACATTAAAGTCACTTCATGAATTTGAACTCACTAACCCTAATATTAGTGAGACGATTATCACGCACTCTCTTTTTGAACGAAAAGAAAAATTTTTAGATATGAGCGATGCTTTTATTGTTTTGCCTGGAGGCGTTGGTTCAATGGATGAACTTTTAGAGGTGATGGTAAGCAATCAATTAGGAGGCATTAATAAGCCTTTAGGACTTTTGAACATCAACGGTTATTATGATGGTTTTCTTAGCTGGCTACAGCATTCTGTTGACGAGGAATTTGTTTCTCTTGAAAATCAAAAACAAATTATTGTAAATGAAAATCCAGAAGTATTATTGGAAATGATTTTATCGGCTCAAATGCCCTCTTCAGATACTTGGATAGACAGGCTTAATGTAGATTTTCCAAAAAGCTAGCTTTTTGGATCTCGAGAAACTAAAAGACCTATCTCAAAAAGTAGCCACATAGGAAGGGCTAAGAATAGTTGAGAGAAAATATCTGGCGGAGTTAAAAACATTCCGATAACAAAAAAACTAATAATCAAATATGGTCTCATAATCTTTACGCGATCTTTGGATACTAGGCCAGTAGTAATAACTAGAAATGTTGCTATAGGAACTTCAAAAGCAAAACCAAAAGCAAAAAAAAGTTTTAATACAAAATCTAAATATTTATTTATGTCTGTCATTACTTGGATAGAGTCTGGAGCAGAAGAAATAAAAAAGCTTAAGATTATTGGGCTCACGACAAAATAAGCAAAAACAATACCTAGGTAAAAAAGAACTATCGAAGAAAGAATTAAAGGCCCTACAAAGAGCTTTTCTCTTTTATAAAGCCCAGGAGCAATAAACCCCCAAAGCTCAATAAAAAAATAAGGCACTGATATCAACAAGGCTGAATAAATTGTTACTCTGAGAGGTGCAAGAAATGGTGAAGCAACCTCAGTTGCAATCATGGCGCTTCCATCAGGCATGAGCTCCATTAGAGGAGATGATATGAACGCATAAATGTGGCTAGTAAATGGCAAACAACATACTAGGATCAATCCCGCAAACAAAAACATTCTAATTATTCTTGAGCGCAATTCTTTCAAATGCCCAATGAACGTCATATCATTTGGGTCGGCCATCTTCTTCCTTTTCGAGTTCTTCCATCCTTAGCTCATTGAAGATATCCTGCTTAAGATCTTCAGCACCAATATCTCTCTCTAGAGAGGACCTAAATTCAAAAAACTTATTTTGCAACCTTGTAAAGGTTTTCATTATCGATTTGATGAATTCTGGCAGTTTGTCTGGGCCGATAACTATTATCCCAACAAGCAGGATAATTAGAACCTCAAGAAATCCAATTTGTAACAATTTTTATTGATCGTCTGATTTGGATTCAGAATCTTTGGTTGAGTCTTCATCTTTAATAGCTTTTTTAAAACCTTTAAGGCTCTCTCCTAGATCTGAGCCCATGGTTCTGATTTTTTTTCCACCAAATAAAACAAGTATCACAACCAATACAATTAATATTTGCCAAAAACTTATTCCACCTATTCCCATGCTTAACTCCTGATTCTCATGTCAATAATGTACCTGTAAGAATCATAATAATACCTATAAGTGTAAGTATAGTTAGATTTTGCCATTTTCGCTGATTTTGAAGGTTGGCTTCAAGATTTTTAATAAGATCTACATTTTTTTTCCCATCATTCGCTAGAAATTTTATGTTATCAAGTAAGTCAAAAATTTCACCAGGCAAAGAAGAAGCCTTATCTAAAATTTCGTAATGATTACTTTCTAAAAACTCTTTTAGTTTTAAAGGACTGAATTGCTTATCAATCCATTGATCAAGGTATGGCTCAGCAAGACCCCAGAAATCAAGATCAGCATATATCTCTCTACCCATACCCTCTATGTGTATGAGTGTTTTTTGTAAAAGGATAAGAGAGGGCTGAACTGACAAGCCAAATTGTCTTGTTGAGTCAAATAAATAGAGCAACAAATTTCCAAATTCAATTTCTGATAGTGGCTTTTCAAAAATAGGTTCACAGGTAGCTCTTAAGGTTTGTTCTAATTCAGCCTTGTTGGTTTGACTAGACACCCATCCAGCTCCTATGAACAGCTCAGATAATTTATAGTAGTCTTGTTTTAATGTAGCTTGCAGCATTCTTGCTAAATTGTACTGATCCTCCCTGCTGAGAGATCCAACTATGGCACAGTCAATTGCTATATAGCTTGGCTGGGCAATATTTTCCTTACTAACAAAAATATTTCCAGGGTGCATATCGGCATGAAAAAAATTATCTCTGAATACTTGATCTAAAAATATTTTTACTCCATTCTCAGCAAGGATTTTTCGATCAATGCCAAGCTCGTCCATTAAATTAATGTCTGTGCATGCTATTCCATCAATTTCTTCAAGGGTCAAAACATTTACTGCAGTTTGATCCCAGAAGACTTTCGGGATAAATAATAGATCTGAATCTGAAAAGTTTTTCTTAGTAACAGTAGTATTTGCTGCTTCAACTTTTAAATCTAACTCTTTCAAAATTGTTTTTTCATAATCATGAATAACATCCTTGAGCTTTAGTCTGTCGCTCTCTTTGTAAAATAAGTTAATTAAAAAGCCTCCAGCTTTCATGACCCTCACATTCCTTTTAACTTTATTATGGATGCCCGGCCTTAAGACTTTAATAACAACTCTCTCAGATGAGCTTTTTAGCTTCGCCCTATGAACTTGAGCTAATGATGCGGCCGCTAATGGCGTGTCTTCAAAATCATCAAAAATATCATCGATTTTAATTTTTAAACTCTTTTCAATTATTTCCTTAGCAAGCTTAGTTGAAAATGGATTACATTGATCAGTTAAGCCCTTTAAGTGAGAGGTTATTTCAACTGACACTGCATCTGTTCTAGTTGAGAGCAATTGACCAAATTTTATGAACATTGGGCCCAAGCTTTCTAAAAAGTTTCTAATTCTTAGCCCGTGTGGGATTTTCTTATTAATTACAAAAAAAGGATTCAATAGCCCAATTGTTTTTAAAAGAAAGGAGTTGCTGTTATCGCTTGGTATATTTACAACACCATATCTAAATGCCTGAAAAAAAATTTTCACGCAATCCAGAATTGAAAGCAGAATATTCATTGATTCATTAAAACATGCTCAAGTCTGTCAAGCCTTATCGAAATATCCCTAAAGGATTCAAGGATCTTATAAGCCTGATTTTCCTGTGCTGAAGATTCTTTACTTTGTGAGTGAGTAGCAATTACTTTTCTTAAAATTAATGCAGGGATATCTCCAAAATATTTATAGACTAGAAGCTCTAAATCAATATCAATATTTGCTATAGCGCCCAATAAAATTAATGCACTCTCAGCATCCCCAGATATAGACTTTGTTGGAACTTGTTTCTTATTTAATGCATTCAACACAGTAAAAATATCCAATTGCAGGGAAAAGCTTGGATTTAGATTCTCAAATAAATTAAAGGTTTGTTTTTCATGATTCAAAGAAATAGAAAATTTAGCTAGTGAAGAAATCTCAACATTAAATTCAAGGGGATACAGATTCTCAATTTGACTAAAGGCACTTGGCGAAAGAGATTCTAGTTCTTGCAAAAATTTATTTAGAGTTATGTGCATATTTATTTTGCTTTATGAATAGCAACAACACCATTTACAAGATTGTAAAATTCACATTCACTAAAGCCTGAATTAAGAACCATATCTTTTAATGTTTCTTGATCAGGATGCATTCTTATCGACTCAGCTAGGTATTGATAGCTTTGAGAATCGTTTACCAGAAGGCTGCCTAATTTGGGTATAACATTAAAAGAATACCAATCATAAACTTTAGAAAAAAAAGAGTTTTTAGGCTGAGAAAACTCTAAAATTAATAAGATACCATTAGGTTTTAAGACTCTTCTCATTTCTGCAAGTCCCCTTTGCTTGTCAGTAAAATTACGCAGCCCAAATCCCACAGTGATTAAATCAAAAGTTTGATCTTGATAAGGAAGATTTTCCCCAGAGGCTAATGCAAAACTGCAATTATGAAAGAAGTTTTCATTAATTGCGCGATCCCTCCCTAAAGCAAGCATTGATGGATTGATGTCTGTAACATGAATTGATACAGAGTTAAATTTTTTGTTAATCAATCTTGGAATATCAGCCGTCCCGCTTGCAATATCAAGAGCCATAGAGCCCTCGCTTAACTCTGATAGCTCAATTAACATGTTTTTCCAAAGTCTATGCATGCCAAATGACATGGCATCATTCATCAAATCATATTCCTCAGCAACAGAATGAAAGACATCCCCAACATGAGTAGCTTTTTTATCAGCATCGACTTCTTTAAACCCGAAATGTGTCTTTTCATTCATTTACTTTTCTCTTGATTGCTTAAAAAGATAAAATTATTGTATCTTCTTTCCTCAATATCACCATTTTTTAGTGCAGCGATAACTGCGCACCCTTCATCAATCTGATGAGAGCAATTTGGAAAAGCGCAGAGTAAAGAATAATTTATGATTTCAGGAAACCCTAAAATGATTTCTTTCGAATTCAAATGATCAATGCCAATGTCTCTAACTCCAGGTGAATCAATGATCTTCATTTCATCAGTATGATAAAGAGTGGAGACTGAGGTGGTATGAACACCTTGATTGTTAGAAAGTGCTTTTGATAATATTTTTTTACCAGTAAGTGCTGCGGTTAAGGTAGATTTTCCAGAACCAGAGTTACCAACAAATATTGTAGTTTTGTTTAAAAGATATCCTTTTAATTCATCAATGTTTGTAAATAATTTAGCAGAAATTTGAAAAGTTTTTACTCCCACATCCTCATAAACTTTTTGAACTTCCTCGAATGCAGCATTTTGCAATTGATCAATTTTATTAAAAATAATAAAGGGCTCTATCGATGCATTTTTTGAAATTGTGATCCATTTATCAATAAATTCAAGATTTGTTTTAGGGCTTTTGGTGACCAATATGCCAATGTGTGAAATATTTGCAGCTATTGGTTTGTTAATTTTATCCTTTGATTTATAAAGGGCAGTGACTCTTTCGAAGCGCTTTATAACTAACCCTTGCATGGCATGATTATCAGTAAGTATCTCAATATCTACCAGATCACCCACCACAAGATTAATTCTACCTTGGATTGCGCATTTAAATTCTTTGCCTCCAGAAGCCACACAACAAGAGTTTGAGTAGAACTCAATTATTTGACCGGTTTGAACTTTTAACATCTTGAGCTCAAAATACACTATAGTTAAAATTTAACAACATTTATGTCAACTCAAAAATCAAATAAGAATCTGATCTGGATTGATCTTGAGATGACTGGATTAGACCCAGACAAAGAGAGAATCATAGAAATTGCTACTATTATCACAGATAGCAATCTTACCATTGTTGCAGAAGGACCCAATTTAGTCATCAATCAACCCAAAGAACTTATTGCGAATATGGATGAATGGAATACTAAGCAGCATGGCAACTCGGGTCTTACTAAATCAGTCCATGAGAGCAGTATCTCAGAGCAGGCTGCAGAGATTGAAACTCTAGAATTTATTTCAAAATATGTAGGACACAAGGCATCTCCAATGTGTGGGAATACCGTCTCTCATGATAGAAGGTTCTTAGCAAAATATATGCCTGATTTAGAATCATATTTTCATTACAGGCATGTTGATGTTTCTTCAGTTAAAGAACTTATATCGAGATGGATGAATGATGCTCAGACATATGAAAAAAAAGGCTCTCACAGAGCTAAGGATGACATTAAAGAATCCATTAGCGAGCTGAAGTTATATAAGCAAATGCTGTTTGATTGAGCTAGGCTTTAATTTCTTCTAATTCAAGACCTTCTCGCCTAAGAACAAAAGACTTAGATGAACTTATATCAGAGTTAATTTCCTCTAACTTTTTGATGTAATTAAAAGAGGCTATAATCTTATCTTCCATACAATCCAAAGATAAATATCCTCGATTGGAGGGATCCATCCATTGCAGCTCTTTATTAATTTTTACTATGCTATCAACAAATTTCTTTTCATCTAAATTTAATATATCTGTTATGCCGGGCGAAGTTACGGAGGGAGCTCCCAATTCAATACCCACCTTGCTTCCTGACTGATCCTCAAGCTCAGAAACCCAGCTATTATGTGTATCTCCAGCAAGACTAATAAATCTTTTTTTAGCACTGCCCATTAATTTGTAAAGCCTATTTCTTTCTGCTGGATATCCATCCCATGCATCCAGGTTTGACGGAATGCCTAAGCCTAAAAATTTTAAATAAGGCTTTAAAAAACTTGGAACTTCTTTTGATTTAAGCATTTGACTTATATCAGGAAACTTTAATTTTGCCATTAAGACCTGTTGACCAAAAACAGTCCATCTAGCATTTGTATTTAAAATACTATTTTCAATCCAAGAAAGCTGTTCTTTTCCTAATAGCTCTCTGTTGTCAGAATTTAGATCGTTATAAAATTTTGCTTGGTTGAATCCAGAGTTAGTTAAATATTCCTTTGGTTGAATTTGCTTATCTCTTGCGTATTGGCGAGTATCCAGCATTATCAAATGTATTAGATTGCCAATCTTAAATTCTCTAAATATTCTTCTTTTATTTTGCTGCTCCCGTATTGGCATCCATTCATTGTAAGCCTTGATAGCAGCGGATCTTCGAGCATAGAAATCTCCCTCTGACCCATCCTCAGAATGATTTTCTGCACCACGTTTCCAAGCATCATTTGAAAATTCATGATCATCCCAGACAGCAATTAGCGGCGCATGCTTATGCAGAGCTTTGGAGCCCTGATCTTGTTTATACTGAGAATGTCTTTGTCTATAATCGGAAAGAGTGATCATTTCATGCAAGGGCATGGGAACTCTTCCTAGTTTCTCTGCCTTATCTGTCGCATAGCCACCCATAGGATATTCATATAAATAATCTCCTAAGTGCAGCCAAAGGTCTAAGTCATTTTTTTTAGCCGCAGCCTGGTAGGCATTGAAATATCCTGCAGGAAAGTTACTACAACTAAAAATTCCAATTTTTGCAGCTATTGTATTTTCTGAAAATGTTCTTGTCTTGCCTATCTCTGAGATTTCGTTCCCAGCTCTAAATCTATAAAAAAAACCCTTATCACTATCGCAATACTGTTTTGCTAAAAAATCATATTTGATTGTGTAGTCTGATAATGAAGAAGTTTGCAATTTCTTTGAAAAAATAACTGAGGAAAAATTTTTATTTTCTGAGATCTCAAGAATTGCTTCGAGTGGCCCTGCTTGTTGAGGAGTTACTCTAGTCCACAGAATTACTCTATCGTCTAGGGGATCTCCACTGGCAACGCCATGATAAAAAAAATAAGTATTCTTTGAGCAGCCAGAACTTATTGACGCTGTGAGACCGATTGCTCCAATGGAAGAAATTTTTAGAGCCTGCCTTCTTTTCATAACAAAATATTAACAGTCATTTGCTTAAATGCTAAGCAAAAAAATAATCTATTCTTATCGAATCAATCTTGTTTGTTTGCAGGCTGTATATTGATAGGTAAAGGAGATACCTGACTTTTATTTTGTTTGATTTTTGCTTCACCAGACTCAACTACCTCGTCTACCCTGATTACTGAATTAATTGGGATATATGATCTTTCAACAGACTTAAACTCTTTTTCTAATTTTTCTGATGTTGGGTCAACCACTAGCTGTTTATTTTGATTAAATATATACTCTTCGACCTCGATGAAACCGTACATGTCACTTTGATAAATTTGTTTTGCAAAAATCTCGTAGATTTCTCCGAGTTGCATAAAAATTATTTTATATGTGGTCTTTTTCTTCATAATTAGATATATGGGTACAAAACTTTATATTAAAACCTATGGTTGTCAAATGAATGAATATGATAGCCAGAAAACATTAGAGATACTGAAAAAAGATCCTACGGTCGAAGAGACGGATAATCTTAATGATGCTGATATTATTTTGCTCAATACTTGCTCCATCAGAGAAAAAGCTGAAGAAAAAGTTTATTCAGAATTGGGAAGACTTAATAAATTAAAGAAGGCTAATCCTAATTTAAAAATTGGAGTTGGGGGCTGCGTTGCCACACAAGAAGGTAAAAACATTTATAAACGTGCACCTTATGTTGATTTAATTTTTGGACCCCAAACTATACATAAGGTTCCTTCTTTGATTAAAGAAGAAAATAAGATTCAAGCTGTAGATGTGTCCTTTCCTATTGAAGAAAAATTTGACTCACTGCCAGAGCCAGACGCAACAGGTGCATCTAGCTTTGTATCGATTATGGAAGGCTGCTCAAAATATTGTTCTTTTTGTGTTGTTCCATATACCAGAGGAGATGAGGTCAGCAGAAAGCCTGAGCAAATATTTGATGAGGTGGCGAGATTAGTCGAGCAAGGAGTTTCAGAAATAGTCTTTATTGGGCAAAACGTAAATGCCTACAAGTATGCCTTAAACGGAAGATTGCTTGGCTTATCAGACTTAATTGAGATATGTGGGAGCATTGATGGAGTTGAAAGAATTAGATATACAACATCTCATCCGTTAGAGATGACTGATGATTTGATTGATGCATATGGTCACGTTCCTCAATTGGTAAGTCATTTACATCTTCCTGTTCAGTCAGGCTCAAATGACATTCTTACAAAAATGAAACGGAACTATTCTAGAGAAGAATATATTGAAATAATAGATAAGTTACTCAAAGTCAGACCAAATATAAAAATTTCTTCTGATTTCATAGTAGGGTTTCCTAACGAGACTGATTTTGATTTTCAGCAGACTATGGACCTTATTGAAGAGGTTAAGTTCGACGCATCTTTTAGTTTCATCTATTCAGCAAGACCTGGTACCCCAGCCTCTCAACTTGAAGATATAGTCCCATTAGAGGTAAAAAAAGAACGCTTGTACATTCTCCAGAAACGTATTGATAGACTTCAACTGGACTATAGCAACGATCTTGTGAACTCAATTCAAAGATGTCTGGTTACAGGAGTGTCAAAAAAAGATGTCAATCAATTACAAGCAAGAACCGAGTGCAACAGAGTTGTAAATTTTGACTTCCAAAATATCAATATTCTAGGTAAATTAGTAGATATTGATATTACTAAGGCATACCAGCGTTCATTGACGGGCAAGATTTTAAATTCTGAAGGAGTTTTTTAAACCTTAATGGCAGAAATCAATCAAACTCTCACGCAACTAAAGCTTGAACCAGCAAATACCAAAAACCTTAAATCTTTTGTAGGAGAATTAAACGGCAATCTTAAAATTCTTGAAAAGGGGTTTGGAGTTAAAATTTTTCAAAATGGAAACAAGGTCAGTATTTCTGGTAATAAAGAAAGTATTAAGAAAGCCTCTAATGCAATTCAAGATTTATATGCAACAACAACCAAAGGGATCGAGCTTTCTAAGGAAACAATTCAAATGGCAATAAATAATAATGATGACATTAATCCCGCCCCTATTTCCACAAGCGGTAATGAATACATCATCAAGACACCCAAAAAAATAATCAAGCCAAGAGGAAGAAATCAAAATGATTATTTGGGTAATATGAAAAATTTTGAGGTTAATTTTGGGGTTGGCCCAGCCGGAACTGGGAAAACATATTTGGCTGTAGCAAAGGCAGTAGAGATGCTTGTTCAAGAGGAAGTAAAAAAAATTATCCTCATACGACCAGCAGTTGAAGCTGGTGAAAAGCTTGGCTTTCTGCCCGGTGATTTATCTCAAAAGGTTGATCCCTATCTTCGGCCACTATATGACGCACTATACGAAATGCTAGGCTTTGAGCAGGTAGTGCGTCTGCTAGAAAAAGAAATTCTTGAAGTTGCTCCCCTTGCGTATCTTAGGGGCAGGACCTTGAACAATGCTTTTATAATTATGGATGAAAGCCAAAACACTACCGTCGATCAGATGAAAATGTTTTTAACGAGAATGGGCTTTGGATCATATGCTGTCATTAATGGTGACATGACTCAAATTGATTTGCCTAAAAATATTCAGTCTGGGCTCTCTCATGCCCTAAAAGTTTTAGATGGGTTAGAGGATATTGGCTTTACAATTTTTAATTCCAAAGATGTTGTTAGACATCCCTTGGTAAGAAAGATTGTTGATGCATATGACAATTTTGATCAATAAAAAATTGAGCCTTAACATTTTAAATCATAACTTTACAGAGATCTCATCTGAGTTAGAGTCAAGGCTAGAGTTATTAGCTGAGCATATTTTATTTGATCAAAATGAAAATAAATTAAAAGTAAATCTTAAACTTATCTCAAGCAAGGAAATGATTAAGTTAAGTGGAGATTTTAGAGCAAAAAACTTAGATACAAATGTTTTATCTTTTCCTGCGGATAAAGATATTCAAAAGATTTCAGGAGAACTTGGTGATATTGCAATAAGCATACCCTACATACAAAATGAGCTACAGAACTTGAATCGAGGCCTAGACGATCATATGATGCATCTATTAGCTCATGGAATACTCCACTTACTAGGTTTTGATCATCACAAAGATCAGGATGCCAATATAATGGAGGCTCAAGAAATTAAATACTTAGAGTTTTTTAAAATAGCTAACCCTTACCTAATATGACAAATCAAGATACTGAAAAAGACCAGCCTCCGTCGAGTTTGTTAAATAAAATAAAACGTTTTTTTACAATAAAACCAACAAGCCTTGATGATGTATCCGTGCTTTTAGAAGACGCACTTAGCGCTAGGCTTATAGATAAAGAAGCTCAATTTATTGCAGAACGAGCAATTAGATTGGGGGATACAACTGTAAAAGAAATCATGGTACCCAGAGTTGAGATGGTCATACTTGCACCTGACGAAGATCCCATGGGTATGATCGCTAGAATAATTGACTCTGGTCACTCTAGATATCCAGTTCTTGGGCCGGCTAAAAACGAAGTTCAGGGGATATTACTTGCTAAAGATCTTCTTCCTATAATTAATAAAGATTTAGAAGACTTTAATCTAAGAAATCTAATTAGAGATATTAAAGTTGTACCAGAATCAAAGAAAGCTGACTCATTGCTAGAAGAATTTAAAAAAGATCGATCTCATATGGCAATAGTTATTGATGAGTACGGGACAATATCAGGATTGGTAACCATTGAAGATATCTTGGAAGAACTTGTTGGTGAAATAGAGGATGAGCATGATTCAGATGATGAAGACCTTATTCAAGTGAGTGAGTATGAATATATA
>JBJLIA010000003.1:0-21605 GCA_045564035.1 Gammaproteobacteria bacterium
ATCAGACAGTACCTCTTGTTTAAATTGGCTATATGTAATCATTTCTCTCTTTGAGGAAGATGCATTTTCAACATTATTAAATATAAAAATTAAGGCAGAACCTAATAAAACCCAAACTAGTGCATTTTTAAAAACTGAATTCATAGTAGCCTTTCTCCGTATAAATAAATTTCACCTGACTTGCTCTTTGAAGCAGCAGGCTTGTAAGTTTGAACTAAATGGAAGCTCTTTTCCATTTCAGTTCTTAATTTTTTAAATAAATTATTCTGAAACGTTTTGATGATAAATGACCCATTGCTCATACTTAAATAGTTTATAGCTGTTCCAAGGGTAATAATATTTAACTCAAATATATTTTCTTCATCAACTGCTCTTATACCTGTTAAATTTGGGGCTAAATCTGAAATAACAAGGTTAAATTTTGATTTTAGCGAGGAAATTTCATCAATTTTATCAATATTTACAATATCTTCTTGAAAGAACATAACATCCTTAATTGGATCCATCGGCAGGAGATCGATTGCATAAACATTTGATGTGGGAGTCATTAATTTGATTAACTCCGACCATCCCCCTGGAGCAGATCCAATATCCAGCACTAAACTATTTTCTTTTAAAGTTTTAGTTTTAGTTAGAATTTCTTCTAGTTTAAAAACTGCACGAGATCGCAGGCCAAGCTTTTTTGCTTTTAGTGCCCATGAATCAGCATGCATAAATTTTATAAATGCTGTACTTTTTCAATCTCAAGATCAATGGTTCCAGATGGCGTGGATATTGAGACCTCATCACCAACATTTTTTCCCATCAAGCCTTGTGCAATTGGAGTCTGAATAGAGATCAATCCAACGGCTGGATCAGACTCAAGATTGCCAACTATTTTATAAGTAATAGACTTATCATTGGTTGAATCAAATATATCTATTGTCGCACCAAAAACAACTCTGCCAGTCTCAGGAATATCTTTCACATCAATGACTTGAGCATTAGCAAGAGCATGCTCTATTTCTTGAATTTTTGCCCCTCGATAAAACCCTGCTGTTCTTTTGCAGCATGATACTCAGCATTTTCTTTCAGATCTCCATGCGCTCGGGCTTCTGCAATAGCTTGAGATATTTCAGGCCTATCTTTTGTCTTCAGCTGACGCAGCTTTTTAGCGAGCTCTTGCTCTCCAGCTTTGGTAATGGGAAGTTTATCCATATCAGAATTATATCAAATGAAAGAAATTAATTTATTTCTTGAAGAGAATTATAAATCCAGTCGTCTGAATTAGTGCTCAATGCTTCAAGTAGTGCAAAAGCGCCAAAAACAGTAGTGACACAAAATAATTTATTTTGTAAAGCCGTCCTTCTTATAGAAGCAGAGTCCTCAATAGATTGCCGACCCTCAGTGGTATTTATTAAAAGATTGATCCTATTATTTAATAGCTCATCAACAATATGAGGCCTTCCTTCGGTTACTTTATTAATAATTTGAGTATCATATCCAAGCTCTTGAATAATATTGGCGGTTCCTTTGGTTGCAATTAATGAAAACCCCTGCTCAATAAGCAATGGTAATAAGTTAGATAAATATTTTTTATCGGATTCTTTAACGCTTATAAATGCTAAACCCGGATCAGGCAAAATTTTATTTGCTGCCCTTTGAGCTTTGGCATATGCTTCACCAAAACTTGAGCCAATCCCCATCACCTCGCCAGTAGACTTCATCTCAGGACCAAGGATAGGATCAACAGCAGGAAATTTATCAAAAGGTAACACAGCTTCTTTTACAAAAAAATAATTTTTAGGCAATACATTAGAAAAACCTATCTCTTTCAATGTTTTTCCAACCATGGTTTTTGTAGCAAACTTTACCAATGACTCTCCTAGGCACTTAGAGATAAATGGGACGGTCCTTGAGGCTCTAGGATTTACCTCAATAATAAAAATATTTTCTTCCTGAACCGCAAATTGGATGTTCATCAATCCAATAACCTTTAACTCTTTAGCAATCTTCTTTGATTGCTTTTCAATCTCTTCAATCACTTTTTCTGAGAGGCTATAGGGCGGCAAAGAGCATGCAGAATCACCAGAATGTATTCCAGCTTGTTCAATGTGCTGCAAAATGCCTCCAATCTCAATCTCTCTTCCATCTGAAATAACATCAACATCAACTTCAATTGCATCGGTCAAGTAACCATCAAGTAAAATTGGTTTTTGATCTGAAACTTCAACAGCTTCTTTTAAATACTTTTCAAGCTCAATCTGATTATGCACAAGCTCCATTGCCCTGCCACCAAGAACATATGAAGGCCTGACAACAATAGGAAATCCAATATCTGCAGAAGCATCTATGGCTTCTTGAAGATTTTTCACTGTGTTGTTAGGGGGCTGCTTAAGGTTTAGATGATGAGCAAGAGATTGAAATCTCTCTCTGTCTTCTGATCTATCAATGGCATCTACATCTGTTCCAAGAATTTTTACATTATTTGACAATAAGACCTCTGAAAGCTTCAAGGGTGTTTGGCCGCCAAATTGAATAATGACTCCCTCAGGTTTTTCTATATCAATAATATCTAAGACCTTTTCTTCTGTAATTGGTTCAAAATATAGTCTATTAGATGTGTCGTAATCTGTGGAAACAGTTTCTGGATTGCAATTAATCATAATGGATTCGTAGCCTTCCTCCTGAAGTGCAAATGAGGCATGAACACAACAATAATCAAACTCTATACCCTGCCCGATCCTATTTGGACCACTACCCAAAACAATTACTTTTTTATTATTTGTTGGGCGAGATTCACACTCACCTTCGTAGGCAGAATACATATAGGCAGTTTCAGTAGCAAATTCAGCAGCACAGGTATCTACTCTCTTAAAAGCAGGTATAACGCCTAGTTTTTTTCTTAAGCTTCTTACATCCTTAGAGCTTGATCTAGTTAATTTAGCAATTCTCTTATCAGCGAAACCTTTTTGTTTAAGGTTAAGCATTGTTTCAAAATGTATTTCCTGAAGTTTTGTGTCCTGAAGAATATTTTCCTCATCAATTAGATCTACTATTTGATACAAAAACCAAAAATCCATACCAGTTAATTCATTTATTTGGTTAACATCCCAACCCAATCTTATTGCCTCTGCAACATATAAAATTCTTCTAGAACCAGGAAACGTAAGTTCATAGCGCAAGGTTTCATTTTGATTAGTAGAATCATTAAGAATACTTTCGAAGCCATACAGATCTTCTTCCAGGCTATGCAAGGCTTTTTGAAGAGATTCTTGAAAAGTTCTTCCTATACCCATTACCTCACCAACAGATTTCATTTGAGTCGTGAGCCTATCATTTGCCTGCGGAAATTTTTCAAAAGCAAACTTTGGAATTTTGGTAACTATATAATCGATAGAAGGCTCAAACGATGCAGGGGTTAAGCCATTAGTAATATCATTCTGCAATTCATCTAATGTAAATCCAACAGATAACAAGGCAGCAACCTTAGCGATTGGAAAACCGGTTGCTTTTGAAGCCAAAGCGGATGAACGACTGACTCTGGGATTCATTTCAATCACAACGACTCTTCCATTTTCAGGATTAATGCCAAATTGAACATTGCTTCCACCGGTCTCAACTCCTATCTCTCTTAAAATTTTGAATGATTGATCGCGTAAAATTTGATACTCCTTATCTGTTAATGTCTGGGCTGGAGCGACGGTTATTGAATCGCCGGTATGCACTCCCATCGGATCAAGATTTTCAATCGAACAGATAATGATGCAATTATCATTTTTATCTCTCACCACCTCTAGCTCATATTCCTTCCAGCCAAGCAAAGATTCATCAATTAGTAGCTCAGTTGTTGGAGAAAGATCTAGCCCTGTTTCACAAATTTCTTTGAATTCCTGAATATTGTAAGCAACCCCTCCCCCTGAGCCACCTAGGGTAAAAGAGGGTCGAATAATGCAGGGAAATCCAAGATCTACTTGAACAGTTAAAGCTTCTTCCATTGAATGAGCAATTCCTGATCTTGGGGTCTCAATCCCAATACCTCTCATCGTTTTATCAAAAAGTTCTCTATCTTCAGCTTTGTCTATGGCCTCTCTTGACGCACCTATCAACTCAACATTATATTTTTTTAACACTCCTTCCTTTGCTAATGTTAAAGCTGTGTTAAGACCCGTTTGTCCTCCCATGGTTGGTAGCAATGCATCAGGACGCTCTTTATCAATAATTTTTTCAATTGATTTCCAATGAATGGGCTCAATATATGTCGCATCTGCTAGCAGTGGATCAGTCATAATGGTTGCGGGATTAGAATTAACTAAAATAACTCTAAACCCCTCAGCCTTGAGAGCTTTGCAAGCTTGAGCACCTGAATAATCAAACTCACAAGCTTGTCCAATAATTATTGGTCCAGCACCAATAATCAAGACAGATTTAATGTCAGTTCTTTTTGGCATTGCTCTCAATCATTAAATTAAATTTTGTAAAAAGCTCTTCTAACTCATGCGGCCCAGGACTTGCTTCTGGATGCCCTTGAAAACTAAATGCAGGCTTATTCCTAAAAGCAATGCCTTGCAGGCTTTTATCAAATAATGAAATATGAGTAGGCTCAATATTCTCAGGTAAGCTAGATTTCTCAACTGCAAAGCCATGATTTTGACTGGTGATATAAACTGCCTTAGACACAACATCTTGCACAGGATGGTTAGCACCATGATGACCAAATTTCATCTTATATGTTTTGCAGCCACCAGAAAGAGCAAGCAGTTGATGCCCTAAACATATTCCAAAAATTGGCATATTAACATTGAGCAGTTGCTGAATTAAATCAATTGCATAATTACAAGGCTCAGGATCTCCGGGCCCATTAGACAAAAATACTCCATCGGGTTTAAGTTTTATAAGATCCTCAAAACTAATTTGAGCATTTACTACTTGTACTTTTCCTACATGCTTTCTTAAAAGCCTTAAGATATTTTTCTTTACTCCAAAATCAACCGCAACAATAAATTTTGTATTGTTAACATTTTCGTAATTTGGCCAGGTGCCCTCATCCCAAAAGAATGAGTCTTGAGTTGATACTTCCCTCGCTAGATCCAGACCTTCCAATCCGTCAAATTCATTTAAAGCCTCTCTAGCAATTGCTAGAGAGGCTTTATCACCTGGAACGATGCAAGCTTTGAGTGATCCGCAATCTCTTAACTTTGCTGTCAATGCCCTGGTATCAATATCAGAAATTCCAATGGTTTTCTTTGATTCCAAAAATCTATCAAGCGATTGAGTTGCTCGCCAATTGCTGTAATGATTTGGCAGATCTTTAATCACAATTCCTGAAGCAAAAATGCTATCAGACTCATTGTCTTCATCATTAATACCAGTATTCCCAATATGAGGATGAGTGAAAGCTATAATTTGTTTTGCATATGAGGGATCGGTAATAATTTCTTGATAGCCTGACATAGAAGTATTAAAGACAATTTCGCCTACTGATGGCTCCTCAGCACCAAATCCATTGCCCTCATAGATGGAACCGTCTTCAAGAACTAAAATAGCAGGAAAAGACATTAAAGTTTTTCCTCAAAAAAGGTGAAAAAGATAACAAGAAATTGTGAAAATTGGGGATTTAATGAGCTAAAATTGTGCGCTGGCATTAAAAGGGTACTTTATATTGATAAGTCCTAAACGTCCATTAAATTTTAAAAAAAATGAAGATAAATTTAAAAAATCAAGAGCAAATATCTCAGATGAGAATTGCAGGTCAATTGGCAGCCGAAGTATTAGAAATGATTACTCCATTTGTTGTGCCTGGGGTAAGTACTGAAGACCTAGATAAACGATGCTATGAGTACATTGTTAATCAACAAAAAGCTATCCCAGCAAATGTAGGTTACAACGGTTTTGAAAAAACAATTTGCTCAAGTGTCAATCAAGTAATCTGCCATGGGATCCCTTCAGATAAAAAAATACTAAAAGATGGAGATATCTTAAACATAGATGTAACAGTTATTCGCGATGGGTGGCACGGCGATACCTCTAAAATGTTTTTGGTTGGCAAGACTCAACCTCACAATGAGAGACTGGTTAAAGTTACTCAGGAATGTTTGTACAAAGCAATAGATGTTGTAAAACCAGGGGCTCATTTAGGTGATATAGGCGCAGCTATTCAAGAGCATGCAGAGAAAAATCACTACTCAGTTGTAGAGGACTATTGCGGTCATGGAATTGGACAGGTTTATCATGAAGAGCCACAAGTGCTGCATTATGGAAGAACTGGCAGAGGTCTCGAAATCAAGGAAGGCATGTGTTTTACGATTGAGCCAATGATCAATCAGGGCTCAAAATATACAAAACTTTTAAGTGACGGATGGACTGTAGAAACAAAAGATGGAAGAAATTCAGCGCAATGGGAGCATACCCTTGCAGTCACCGCATCTGGTGTGGAGGTTCTAACCAAACGTAGCGAAGAATCCTTTTGATCAATTCACTAGAAAATATTAATCTCGACTTTAAAAAGAATTTTCATGCTGTTTTCAAAAATCCTCAATTAGTTCAATCTTTTATCAAAAAAAGATCAGATACATTTGATGGAATTATTAAACAGGAGTTCTGTCGCAGAGAGCTTGAAACAGATTTTGCCTTAGTTGCACTTGGAGGTTATGGACGAAAAGAGCTTTTCCCCTCCTCTGACATTGATTTATCAATTATTCAATTTGATGCCAAGACAAAGAAAATCGAAGACCTGAAAGATTTTATTGGATGGCTTTGGACTCTCAAGGTCAAAGTGGGGCACTCCGTTCGAACCATTAAAGATATTGAAAATATTACTAAATCTGATCTAAAAGAATTTACCTCCTATCTTTCGCACAGAATTATTTTCTGCAAAAAAAATAAAGTTGCCAGTCTGAATCAGGATTTGAAGAAAGTTTCAAAAAAATGGAATAAAACTAAATTTTTTAAGGCTAAACGACTTGAGCAGCAACTAAGATTTCAATCTTTTGACTCAACCGAGTTCAGTCTTGAACCAGATCTTAAGGAATCTCCTGGTTGCCTAAGAGATTTTCAAACTGCTTTATGGATATTGGAACACTGCTTTGAAATGAAGAAATTGCAGGATTGTACAACTTTAAAACTTTTTTCAAAAAAAGAAATCGCAAGTATTAATGAATCTTATGCGCATATCAAAGCTCTAAGATTTTTTCTTAACCTTGAAAGCAGCTCAAATCGAATTAGCTTCGAGAATCAACTGTTGCTTGCTGAAAAATCTAAATTAGTAGCATCTAAAAAATCTTCTGCTGTAGAAAAATTCATGAGAATCTTTTTTTTGCATGCGGCCAACTTATCTGATTTCAATGAGCTTGTTTTTCAAGCATACGATGATCAATTAACGCTTCTTAAAAGACCCTACACAAAAAACTTTTACATATTTAAAGATCGCTTAGGCATTACGGAAAAGATTGACCTCACCAAAAGGCCCGAACTAATTTTGGATAGTTTGATTCAAGTCGGAAAACTAAAGAAAATTAATGGATTAGATTTTAAATCTATAAAAAAAATACAAAAATCTCTGCCAAAGATTGATTCTAACTTCTTTTTACTGCCTGCTGCAGGTGCTCAGTTTTTGCAAATACTTAAGTCAACCACCAATCTTTCAACGATTCTAAAAAAACTTAAGCAGTTAGGTTTAATGAAATTACTGATTCCAGAATTTGGGGAGATTGAAGGGCAAATGCAGTTTGACATGTTTCATGTTTACACGGTGGATGAACATACATTCAAAGTAGTGCGAAATATGAGACAAATGCAAATTGGGAAAATTGATTCCTCTATGAAAATTGAGCATGAACTGATTAATAAACTGCCAAAAATTGAGCTCTTGTATCTTGCTGGAATTTTTCATGATCTTGGAAAAGGCAAAGGTGGAGATCATTCTGAAATCGGAGAAAAGATAGTTGAAAAGTTTTGTAAAAGATTAAATTTTTCCATTCATGACACCGAGCTATTATCTTGGTTAGTGAAAAATCATCTCATTATGTCATCCATCTCCCAAAAAACTGATGTACATGATCCTGAAACAATTGCCAATTTTACTAAAAATGTAAATACAATAGAAAAGCTTAATTATATTTATATGTTGACCATCAATGATATAAGAGGTACCAATCCCACCTTGTGGAACTCTTGGAAACATGACTTGTTAAAGCAACTCTTCTTGGCATCTAGAAGAAAATTAAATCTTGAAGAAACGCAATCTAATCAATCAATAGTGCAAGAAAGAAAGTTTGCATCTGCCAATACCATTAAAAAAGGGCGCGACTTGCTGAATGAGGTTTGGACTCATCTACCAGATGCTTATTTCTCGAAGTATCAACTAGAGCAACTCTCAAACCAAGCAAAAACTGTTGCCGCATCTCAAAGACGAACATCAGTTTTTGTAAGAAGCAGAAAAAGCCTAATTGAAATCTTCATCTTCACTCCCAATCAAGCTGGTTTATTTTTAAAAACTGTTAGAGTTTTGGAGCAACTTTCCCTAGAAACTATTGATGCAGATATTCATACAACCAATGATGGAAAATATGCTATGAATACTTTTATTTGTAAGCATAAGATTCTAGGGGGTAATTTAATTCAAAGGGATATGCAAAATGTTGAACAAAAGATTGTTCAAGCTATCTCTGATGAAGGTTTTAAAGTAACCACAAAATTAAAAGCAACATACAAAAAAGTTTTCGATTACCCAACCAGGGTGAGTGTCTCTCATACAAATAAGCAAGATGCGAGCTTGATCACCTTAGAGACCCTGGATCAACCTCACTTACTCTCGAAAGTTGCAAACATATTCTTGGATCATGGCATGAGTATCGACTCTGCAAGGATCACAACCCTTGGCGAGAAAGTAGAGGATAATTTTACGGTAATGGATGAAAAGACTAAATTATGTATTTCTCAAAATAAAACTAATCAGTTACAAAAAAGACTAAAGAACCTTTAAGTACTTCAATAAAAAATAAGACTGCCTATAATAAGCAAATGAAAAACTTCCCATTAATTGGCCTCGGTATCGCTACTAAAGGTACTGCGGGTCATTCATTAGATACCTTTTTTCCATGTGTAAGTTTTAAAAATGGTGAAGATGAATACAGTCAAGATTATGATAAATGGGATGCCTTGTTGACTGGTAATGTGACTGCAATAAAAGATGCTACGCAACTTAACGTTAAGGATGAAGGTTTAAACAATATAATTAGCAATCTTAATGCAAATAAAACTTTGGTTTTATGCAGAATTTCAGAAAATCTGCCCATTGAAAGTATTGAAGAGGCATATTTAAAGCTTCATCTCATTTCATATAAGTACTTTGCACCCAATTCCTTGAATCTTGAA
Source organism: Gammaproteobacteria bacterium (assembly GCA_045564035.1). Classification (GTDB taxonomy): domain Bacteria; phylum Pseudomonadota; class Gammaproteobacteria; order Magnimaribacterales; family D2472; genus D2472. The sequence continues at coordinate 9,355 of JBJLIA010000003.1, forward strand.
AACCTATTTGATTCTCTTGTTAATCTTGCTTGGACTAACCAAGGGCCAATAGAACTCGACGAAATTGATGGAAAAATTCTCGCTTCTCAGAAAAATAACCAGCCGCTTGAAATTAAATCAATCGATAAATTTCCACGTTTAACAGACTATATTGTTCCTCCAGGTGTTCGTATTGGAGATGCCAGCAGAGTTAGGCTTGGGGCCTATCTCAGTGAAGGCACAACAGTGATGCATGAGGGCTTTGTAAATTTCAATGCAGGGACGCTTGGATCAGCAATGATAGAAGGCAGAATTTCTGCAGGTGTGGTGGTTGGCGAGAACTCAGATTTAGGTGGCGGCTGTAGCACCATGGGAACTCTCTCAGGAGGCAATGATGTAAAAATATCCATTGGTGAAAACTGTCTTTTAGGAGCAAATTCTGGACTAGGTATTCCGCTGGGTAATAATTGCATTATAGAAGCTGGCCTCTATATTACCGGGGGGTCAAAAATTACGTTGTATAATTCCGAGAATGAGCCTGGATCAGTCGTAAAAGCATCTAAGCTTGCAGGGAAAGATAATTTGTTATTTATTAGGAACTCGCAAAGTGGTGCTATTGAGGCAAAAATTAATCCTAAGTCAGTTACATTAAATCAAACTCTTCATAAAAACTAAAAACTTATGTCTGCACTAGAACTAGCTCAATCCCTTATTAGAATAAAATCCATTTCTCCTGATGATGGAGGATGCTTCGATCTTATTGAGGCAGAGTTAATTCCGCTGGGCTTTCAGATAGAAAAAATTCCTGAGCTAAATTGTGAAACCCTGCTGGCTAAATATGGCAGCTCAGGCAAGGTGTTTTGTTATCTTGGGCATACTGATGTTGTGCCCTCTGGTCCAGAAGATGAATGGACTTCACATCCATTTGAAGCAAATATTATAGATGGCGAGTTAATAGGCAGAGGAGCAGCGGACATGAAAGGTAGTGTTGCCGTTTTCATCGAATCAATTAAAAATTTTTTGGCTGCTAATCCAGATCCTAATTTTCAAATTTGGGTCATGTTAACGAGCAATGAAGAAGGAGAGCCAGCGGATGGAAAAATTAATACTTTAATGGACTCGCTGGCAAGTCAAAATCAATTTATTGATTACTGCCTAGTTGGTGAAGCAAGCTCATCTGAAAATGTTGGAGACGTCTTGAGGGTTGGCAGAAGAGGTTCTTTGAGCGGCAAACTTAAGCTTATCGGTAAACAGGGTCATGTTGCCTACCCGCACAAGGTTCTAAGCCCTATTTTAGAGGTAGGACCTATCATCAATGAACTCAATCAAATAGTTTGGGATGAAGGCAATAAACATTTTGATCCAACCTCATTTCAAATTTCAAATATTGACTCGGGAACAGGAGCCACAAATGTAGTACCAGGACATTTAAATATGCTTTTTAACTTTAGGTTTTCTCCAGAATCAACTCAGGAGTCACTGAAAGAAAGATTTATTCAAATTTTAGAAAAATCAAAATGTACATTTGAAATAAATTGGACTTTGAATGCTCAACCTTATTTAACAAAAAAAACTGAGTTGTTGTCAATCATGCAAAAAGCTTTAAAAAAGATTAATGGTAAGGAAGCTGAGATAAATAATGGCGGAGGAACATCTGATGGAAGATGGGTTTCTCCATCAGGCTCAGAAGTTATTGAGCTTGGGCCAAGAAATCAAACCATTCATAAAATAGATGAAAAAATTTCCTTAGCAGACTTAGAAAGATTACAAGAGATATATCAACAAATACTTGTTGAAACAAATAATCAAGTTATTTCATAACACTCATTCTTTTGCTGTTTTTATGACAAAAGATAGTGCGATTAAAGCAACAGCAATGATTAAATAATACTGAATCATAAATTCAAAGACAGGTGAAATAGTCTCAAGTCCTCCATCAAGCGCTTCGCCCCCAAGTAGTCCTGCAAGGACTCCCCCAATTGCACTAGCAAGAAACCATAAACCAAACATCTGACCCATATAACGCTTAGGACCGTAACGTGAAAATGCTGATAAGCCAATTGGTGATAACGCTAATTCGCCCCAAGTTTGAAAAAGGTAAGTTAAGAGAAGCCATTGCATACCCACAGGAGACGATTCGATAGCTATTTTTACAGCAAAAATCATTATAAGAAAACTCAACGCCATAAACAAAAGCCCAATTGCAAATTTAATAGGCAATGATGGATCTAAATTTTTTCTAGCTAATTGAGCCCAAATACCTGCAAAGATTGGTGCAAATAAAACGACAATCACTGGATTTGCAAACTGAAGCCATCCAACCGGAATCTCGTATCCAGCAATTGATAAATTTGTATAGTCTCTGGCAAAAATATTTAATGAGCCTGCTGATTGATCAAAACCCGACCAAAAAGCAGCGGCTCCTACAAAGAGTAGAAATAATAGAATTAAATTTTTTCTTTCATTAGCGTTGAGTCCAGCAAAAAGAAATAAATAAACAAAATACAAGCCTGCAATGATTGTAAGAAAATATGCAAATTGCTCAGCAAAAAATCTTGGATCAATAGTAAAAAAACCAAGCAGGCCGGCTCCTATAACCGCAAACATTCCCACAAGGGATACCTTTAAATAATTGATATACTTTTTACGCTTTTCATCTGACATTTCATTGGGGTGCATGCCAGCATCTCCCAATAAGTGTTTGTGTTTAATATATTGGATTACACCAAAAGTCATTCCTATCCCTGCTGCACCAAACCCCCAATGCCAACCAATTTTTTCACCTAGGTATGAACAAATTAAAAATCCAAGAGTTGAGCCTATATTGATGGACATATAAAAAATGGTATAGCCAGAGTCTCTCTTATCATCTTGGCCTTCATAAAGCTGACCAACAATAGTTGAAATGTTTCCTTTCAGAAGGCCGGTACCCAATACAACAAAAATCAGACCTAAGAAGAACGTCTGCTCAATAGGTATGGCTAAAGTAAAATGCCCTAACGCTATAATTAAAGCCCCTATTAATACTGCTTTTTGATGACCTAAGATATTATCTGCGATCCAGCCTCCTGGAACGACCATAAAATAAACCATCCCAGAATAAATACCATAAATTGCTTGAGACTCAACTTGCGACCAACCTAGGCCTGGATTAAAACCAGTCACAGCTCCAGTCATATACAAAACCAATAATGCTCGCATGCCATAATAGGACATGCGCTCCCACATTTCAGTTAAAAATAACGTTCTTAATCCAACTGGATGCCCAAAAAAAGTGTTACTTGTATTCATATTATTTGAGTTATGATTTAGGAGAATACTATATCAAACTAATGGAAAAAACACCTTACGTAGGACCCTTTAAGAGAATCATTGCTTCAGTCTATGACTTCTTTTTACTGCTTGGAGTTTGGTTTCTTGTCGGCTCTTTAGCGCTTTGGTTGAACGGTGGTGAAATCTTACATCCATTCATCGGGGGTTTATTAGTTTTTGTAAGTGGGTGGTTGTTTTTTACATTCTTTTGGATAAAAAACGGTCAGACTCTTGGAATGCAGGTATGGAAATTTAAAATTGTTAATACAGATCTCAATAATGATCGGATAACTCTGAAGCAAACCTTTTTGAGATATTCAGTAAATTGTGGAATGCTAGCGCTTCTTGGTATGCCTTTATTTCTTATTTACGTAGATTCAAAAAAACTGGCTGTGAATGACATTCTTTCTAAAACTAGACTAGAAAAAATTTAACTAGATTTTCTGGAATTTATAAGTTCCGACTCCAATTAAAATCATTATTGGTAAAAGATGAGCCATTAATATTGGCCATTGATATGTCAGGAATGACGCAATGCTTAAGTCTTTAATTAAGTCATAAATAAGTCCTAGTGAAATGCCTATAATTATTTGTCGACCGACTCCAGTTGAGCGCATATTATCAAACATCAGACTGCCTGCTAAAAAGATTATGGCAATGATAGAAATTGGCATGAGAAATCTTGAATATATCAAGGAATCAATTTTTTGCAGATCCTTATTAAGCTGATAAGAATTTTTTAATCTAAACAACGCAGGTAACGAGAATTTTTCCAGGGCATTGTTTGATAACAAAAAGGATGCCGGGAAATCAAATGTTTTATTATAAGATGAATCTACAATTTGTAATTTACCATCGTCTAATTCACCTTCCTTAAAACTAGTGAATGAAATAATTTTTTGCTGATCATTAAATTCTATAATTCTAATTGCTTCAGCCTCACTATCATTTAAACGACTTAAACCAATAAGATTTTTATCAGCTACCTCCCATTGAATTAGTTCTGCTGATTGGTTGGGTTGATTAAGAGTTTTGGATGTTTTTGCCAAGTCCATAAATAATGTTTCATCAAAAAAAATTAATACTAATGAAAGGATCAATGGGCCCAAGCCTGATACTAAAACAATTTTTAAAGGCGAAAATCCAGCTGAGCGCAAAAAAACTAAATTGCCCTGCTGATTAAAAATTGATAGTGAAATTAAGGTGCCTATTAACATAGAGCTTTCAAGGTATTGCATCCCCTTATGTAATTGCTCATAAAGCACAAGATAAAATATATTTAGAAAACTTGTATCATCCGATAAATTTTCAAGCTCCATAACTAAAGTAACTGCAAAATCAAGAAATAACATCACAAGCCACACTAGTGCTGAGATTACAAAGCTTCTAATAATTAGATGTTTGGAATAGGTATTAAAAATATTTTTTATCATGAGCTTAGCCACGCCAAAAGAACAAATATTAAAAAGATAATTAAGATGGTTTTGATTCTTGTGTTAGAAAAAAAACTCTTCAATGAAACCCTTCCATCAAGCCAAAAAAGCAAGCTTCCAAAAGATAAAAACACCAGATGCACAGGCCATAAAAAGTAATAAAAGAGATTAAGATTTTCAGCGTAGCTTTCTCTAAATGCAACCAAAACACTTAGGTAAAAGATATAGATTAATACTCCAGTAACCAGGCTGCCCTCTCTTCCTGATCTTGGATTCTCTTTACCAAAAACAAAACTAAGTAACATTAATGCAATAAGCATAATCGGAATGCTGGCATTCCATTGATTCTGAATAAAATTAGACTGGTTTTTATAATCAAGCAATTTTGAAAGAGTAAATGATTTATTTAATGTGTCTCCAACCCCAATAGAATGAGTTAATTCTTTGAATGAGGCGTCTATTTTATTGGAGCTATTTAGGTCTGGGTATATAGACCCATTTTTAAAATTTAAAACCATATCATTGCCCTGATTTGATATTTCAAGTAACTCAGCCTTAATAATTGAAAGGGATGGATCATCTTGAACAAAAAATGTTACGTCAGTCATCTGTGCATCATCATAAGATCTAAAATGAAGATAGCTTCCAGCTTCATCGAGATTGACCAATGTTTCAGGTTGCAACATTGATAGTTGATCTTCATAGGATTGCTCAGCTATCAAGCTTTTAGACAGAGCTTTGCTATAAGGGGCTAAGTAAATGCTTATCAGCGCACATGAAATCAAAGTGATAAAAAAAAATGGTGTTATGTGCTTGATAAGCCTTAACCGAGAAACTCCTGCAGAAAAATAAGCATAGATTCCATTAGAGCTATACAGTTCAGATATAACTAACAGCAGACTCAAAAAAAATGCAAAAGGAATCAATAAAGCAAGAAAATCAGGCAATCTAAGAAAAATTACAGAAAAGATAATATCTGGATTCAAGCTGCCTGATGCAGCTTGCTCAAAATAGCCAACAAGTCTTGATGAAAAAATCAAAGCCGTAAGAATAAATAATATTGCAGCAAAACCTTTAAAAATTTGAGAATTTAAATGAATTGCAAGAATATTCTTTTTATACATGCCTTTAGGGATCTTGATGCATTACAATAAATATCTTATCAGTAATTTTTATCAGGAGTATGGTTTATGGCTTACAAAGTCTTATCAAGTCTAACAGCAAATAATATTAATTCTGCAGATCTATTAAAGGTTAAAACAGATCTGTTGATTATTGCAATCAATAAAAAAACAGCAGCAGCCGCTGAGCTCATAGCTCTTCAAGCAAGTGCTCAATCATTGGTTAAAGAGTCAATCAAAGAAATTAATAGTGGGTCTAGAAAATCTATTTTCCTCCCTGCTCCTAATAAGGTTGCAGCAAAAAATATTTTGCTCATCAAAGAGCCTGATCCTAAAGCAGCTAGCTTTTTAGTGCTGCGTTATTACGAGGAGATCATGGGCTTAGTCAAATCAGCCCAGGCAAAGGATTTTGCATATTTAATGAGCTCGACTACTTCAAAGGATTTTGATGTGGTATGGGCTGCTGAAGTAGCAGCTAGAACATTTGAAGCTGCAGCCTATACTTTTAATGCAACAAAAAATAAGACTGCAAAACCTGTCACAGTTAAAAAAGGAACTCTGTTATTTGCTGGCTTAACTCCAGCAAAACTAAGATCAGTTAAAACTGCGGTAAAGCTTGGTCATGCTGTTGGCGAAGGAATGAATGCTACAAAACATCTTGGCGATTTACCTGCAAACCATTGCACACCAAGGATTATTGAGCGTAAAACAAAAGCTCTGAAAAAAGATTTTCCAGCTCTTAAAATCTCTAGTCTCAATGAAAGGGATATGGAGCGATTGAAAATGGGTTCTTATTTGTCAGTTGGCAAAGGTAGTGATGAGCCATCCAGGATGATGACCATTGAATACAAAGGTGGTGCAAAAGATAAGCAGCCTATCGTGTTAGTGGGCAAAGGAATTACATTTGATACTGGTGGCATCTCAATTAAGCCAAGCCCTGCTATGGATGAGATGAAATGGGACATGTGTGGAGCTGCATCCGTATTTGGAATTATGCAAACGCTAGCTAGACTAAAAGCTAAAGTGAATGTTGTAGGTTTATTGGTTTGTGCAGAAAACATGCCTTCTGCACGCGCCACTAAACCTGGTGATGTTGTCACTTCCATGTCAGGCCAAACCATTGAAATTTTGAATACAGACGCTGAGGGTAGATTAGTACTATGTGATGCATTGACTTACTCAAAGAAATTCAAGCCTAGTCATGTAATCGACATGGCTACTCTAACTGGAGCTGTAGTCGTTGCGCTAGGTAGTCCTGCTACTGGAGTGATGGCCAATAACCAACCCCTGGCTGATAAAATTTTAGCAGCTGGAGAAAAATCTGGTGACAGAGCCTGGCAATTACCACTTTGGGATGAATATGCGCATTGCACAAAAACAAATTTTGCAGACCTTGCAAACATTGGTGGTGGCAGAGAAGCAGGAACTATTCATGCTGCCTCTTTTCTATCAAATTTTACAAGAGATTTTAAATGGGCTCATATGGATATTGCAGCAAGTGCCTGGAATGGTGGTGCTAAAAAAGGTGGCACCGGCAGACCAGTTCCATTGTTAGCTGAATTAATTTTAAATGGAAATTTATAAGACTTGTCAAATCTTTATAGGTAATGGATAAGAAGCCATATGATCCTTCTGAGATAGAGCAAAGACTCTATCAAGAATGGGAAAATTCTAGTCTGTTTACCCCGGATGATGGGTGTGAATCTTATTCATTAGCCATTCCTCCACCAAATGTAACTGGAACACTCCACATGGGGCATGGATTTCAAAATGCCATCATGGATTGCTTAATTCGCTACTATCGAATGTCGGGTAAAAACACTTTGTGGCAAGTTGGAACAGATCATGCTGGCATTGCTACTGAAATGGTAGTCGAAAGAAGATTAAATGCCGAGGGCAAGTCAAAGGATGGTATTGGCAGAGAAGCTTTTGAAAAAGAAGTTTGGAATTGGAAGAAATATTCTGGTAATAAAATTACCTCACAACTTAGACGCTTGGGATCAAGTCTAGACTGGAGCACTGAGAGGTTCACATTAGATGATGAATACCAGCACGCAGTTTTAAGCGCATTTATTCAATTATTTGAAGAAGGTCTAATTTACCAAGGTAAGCGCTTAGTAAATTGGGATCCTGTGCTAGAAACCTCCCTATCAGACCTTGAAGTAGTCAATAAAGATTTAACAATTAAAATCTGGGAAATAAAGTATCAACTTGAAGGCACTGATGAATTCGTGACTGTTGCTACCACAAGACCTGAAACACTTTTGGGGGATATGGCACTCGCAGTCAATCCTTATGATAAGAGGTTTGCTCATCTGGTAGGTAAAAATGCTGAAATTCCACTTTGCGATAGAGTTATTCCTATTGTTGCAGATAACTATGTAGATGCAGAATTTGGTACTGGTGTTGTCAAGATAACTCCTGGCCATGATTTTAATGATTATGAATTAGGCAAACGACATGGGCTCTACATGAATGATAGCTTGCAATGTCACACAGGAGATGAAGGGGCCTTTTCTCCAATTTCAATTCTAAATAAAGCCGTTGAAATTATTGGTGTCGCTCCTGAAAAATTTCATGGCATGGATAGGTTTGAGGCTCGTAAAGTGCTTTTGAAAGATTTAGAAAAAGAAAACTTTCTGGTATCTGAAAAGGAATATGAAAGCACACTGCCGTATGGTGATAGATCTGATCAAATTCTTGAGCCCCTCCTGACAGATCAATGGTATGTAGATGCAAAAACTCTTGCCAAACCAGCCATTGAGGCTGTGAAGTCAAAAGAAATACAATTTGTGCCTGCTAATTGGGAAAAAACCTATTTCCAATGGATGGATAACATTCAAGACTGGTGCATAAGCAGGCAACTATGGTGGGGACATAGAATTCCAATTTGGTACGATGAATCAAATACACCCTATGCAGGGTTTTCTGAGAAAGATGTAAGAGATAAACATAATCTTAAGGGCGTTTTACACCAAGAAGATGACGTATTAGATACATGGTTTTCATCTAGCCTTTGGACATTTGCAACAATGGGATGGCCTAAAAAAAATGAAAAGTTAAATCTCTTTCACCCAACAACAACCTTAGTAACGGGTTTTGATATCATCTTTTTTTGGGTAGCAAGAATGATCATGATGACAAAGCATTTCATGAAAGAGGTTCCATTCAAAGAGGTTTATATAACTGGCCTGATTAAAGATGAAAATGGACAAAAGATGTCTAAGTCAAAAGGAAATATCCTTGATCCAATTGATCTTATTGACGGGGTTTCCTTGGATGAGCTCCTCGCAAAAAGAACTGAAGGCATGATGCAGCCTCAGCTCAAAGAAAAAATTATTAAACAAACAAAAAAACAGTTTCCTGAGGGTATTGAAAGTTATGGTACTGATGCATTGCGATACACTTTCTATTCTCTTGCCTCCCCAGGTCGGGACATTAATTTTGATATAGGAAGAATCAAAGGTTACAGGAACTTCTGTAACAAAATTTGGAACGCATTCAGGTTTATTGAAATGCAGGTTACCAACCATAGTTATCAGCCTAGTCAGAGCTCAGAAGATATTTTATCCGATTGGATGGGATCAAAAATTCATCAAACTGCTGAAAATTGTCAAACGCATATCAAACAATATCGATTTGATTTAGCTTCAGCAGAGATTTATGAATTGGTATGGTCAAATTTCTGTGACTGGTATATAGAATTTAATAAAGTGGCCATCCAAAACTCTGAAGATGCTAACCAAACAAATGATTTAATTGGAAATTTAATTACAAACTTCTATAGCATCCTTGAATTGCTGCATCCATTCATGCCATTTATTACTGAGGAACTTTCTTCTAAATTAGCTCATTTAGCAAAGGTAGAGAAATTGGGTTTTATGGTTGAGGGTGGCTTTGCTCATATGCGGGCATCCAATAAAAAAACTGAGCAGCAATTAGATGAAATTATCAGCATTATTTCTGCACTCAGAGTGATTAGAGCAGAAAATCAAAATATTAAAAATGAGATCCTGAATCTCATTATTTCCAATGATCTCAACTCTGAAATGCAATCTGTTATCAGTGAAAATGAAGCAATGATTGCGGGAATTGCTAAATTAGATGGGATTGAATTTAGCGATAAGATCCCAGCGGAAGCAATTGAAAAAACTATGGATGGTTACAAACTAATCATTCCATTAGAGGGATTGATTGATCCTGAAGAAGAAATGATACGACTTCAAAAAGAGCTAGCAGATGTAGAGAATGACCTTAAGATTATCAACTCTAAGCTTGCTAATGAGCAATTTACTTCTAAGGCTCCTCCTGCAGTTGTAGAAAAAGAAAAAGCAAAAGTTTTAGATGCTGAAAGCAAAAAAGTATTGTTAGAAAAAAGTATCTCTAAACTTCAGCCTTAGCCAAGCTAATTAGAAAATCACGAATAGCTGCACCAACGAATGAAGGCTCAGCATAGGTAATATCATGCTTGCCTCCCTCCAATATTAGTAACTCAGATTGAGGAATATAAAGCATAAGTTCTTCACTTCCCTTAAATGGAACAACACTATCATCAGTTCCCCAGATAGTTAGAGTGGGCTTATTTAAATTTCCAACTTTGCCAAACATTTCCTGGGTGCTAAATAAATTGAAATTACGAGCTGTTGATAGCAAAGCATGAATAAAGCCCCTATATTGCATCTGCATTCCTGCTTTTTTTATAAATTCTTTTTTTGATAAAGCCAATGGGTCTTCTCTAGGTGGCTCATCATTCTCTTCATTACCTTGAAAGACCAACCTTGAACCAAAAACATTTAGAAACCACTCTCCGATTAAAGGTTTCATTATCCACCAATCCTTGGTTGGATTTTCAACCATAAAACCTGCTGGAGCTATCAATGACATGCTTTTAACCATGCCAGGAAACTCATTAGTAAAGTGACCAACTATTGGTCCGCCCATTGAGTAACCAACCAAATGTACCTGTTCAGAAATTTCTTGAGAATCTAACAACCCTTTTAGAGACTGAACAAAAACATCCTTGGTGTATTTAATCCTTGGTCTCTCAGAGTACCCTCGACCATAGTGATCAAAAACAAGGACTGAGTAGCCTGCATCCAGTAACAAGCCTTTCATTCCATCCCATACAAAATGAGGAGTTGAAAATCCATGAACAAGGACAACTGTTTCGTTGTTGGCAGCTTGTTCCACTGGATAATACCATCGGTAATATAGATTACCTTCTTCTAATGAGGCCCAGCCTCCCTCATTGGGAAGATCTGATGCGGTTAAAGTTTTAAGGTTATATGTTTGAACAAAATAAGGAACCCACAAAAGTATAAGAATGATCGAAAGAGATGTGAAAATTTTCTTCATAAATTTCCTTCTGCAGATTGAAAAGCTTTCAACACAGTATTCCTTGTCTCTACTGGATCAATAACTGCATCGATTTCTAAAAAAGATGCAGCTTCAATTGCCTGACCAACCTCATACATTTTAGCAACCAGTTTATCAAAAAGTTCTTTACGCTTATCAAGATCTTCAATACTCTCTAGTTCTTTTTTGTATCCCAGCTTAACAGCGCCCTCAATGCCCATACCGCCAAATTCTCCTGTTGGCCATGCTGCTGTGTAGACAGGATTATGAAGACTGCCTCCTACCAAAGCTTGCGCTCCTAACCCATATCCTTTGCGAAGAAAGATAGCCACAAGCGGAACCTTGATATTTGCTCCTTGTTTAAATAGAGAGGCCATTCTTCTTACGGCGCCGCCCTCTTCACTTGCCGGACCAACCATGAATCCAGGAGTGTCAGCAAGCACAAGAATTGAAAGATCATGAGCATTGCAAATAGAAATAAACTCTGCAGCTTTTTCAGCTGACTCAGAATCAATTGCACCCCCAAGTTTTTGACAGTCACTTGCAAGAAGAGCGAAAGGCTTCCCTTCTATTCTAATAAAGCCGGTCACAATACTTTGACCGAAGTTTTTCCTGAGCTCCAAAAAACTATCTTCATCAGCCACTGTATTGATAATATCTCGAACCTCATAGGTATAACGCCTGTCCTCAGGCATGATATTACGAAGAATTTCTTGATCCTTGACTGAAAATTCGCTGATAGGGCCTTGAAAATAAGCAAGGAGTTTTTTTGCAATCAAAGTTGCATCCTCTTCATTGTCAGCAACATAGTCTACGACTCCATTCAGCTCATGCACTGAAACAGGACCAATATCTGTTGGCTCAAATACTCCAAGCCCACCACCTTCAATCATGGCTGGACCAGCCATGCCAATCCATGAGGTCTTGGTTACAATTCTAAAATCTGAACAACCAAATAATGCAGCATTACCCGCAAAGCAATAACCATTATTTACGGCAATTTTTAAAGAACTGCCAGTAAGTTGAGCCCAAGTAGAAAAAGAAGGTATAT
>JBJLIA010000004.1:0-21248 GCA_045564035.1 Gammaproteobacteria bacterium
ATTCATCTTTTCAATTAACTTCAATTTTTCCTCTCTTTTTTTAGAAGCAATAAAATTAAAAACTTGTTTTAAAGATTCTTGTATTTTCAGAAATGAGTTCGGAGTTGGCAATGATTCTGATAGCTGAAAATTATTAGCTCGTTGCATATCAGCCCATTTAAATTCAGGCATGTCGCCATTACAAGAAACACTCTTTAAGTTTTCAAACCAGGGGTCAGTTAAATAATAATTAATTATAGATTTAAAAAATTCATTACTAAAATTATTTTCAAGAGCTTTTTTAGTCTCCATCCAAACTCTTTCTGGTGAAAGATCCCTCAATTCCTTTGACGTAACAATATTAGCAAAATAAATTTTTGTTTCTTCATGTAAAGTAAAATCATGAAGTTGCTCGTAAGATTTAAATCTTGCAAATCTCAAAACTCGAAGTGGGTCTTCTTCAAAAGCAGGCGAGGTATGCTTAAATATTTTATTTTTCAAATCCATCCTACCCTCAAATGGATCAATAATATTACCATTCTCATCTTTGGCTATTGAATTAATTGTAAAGTCTCTGCGCTTTAGATCATCCTCGAGAGTGACGCTTGAATCAAAATAAAATTTAAAGCCTTTATATCCAACACCAGCTTTTCTTTCAGTTCTAGCTAACGCATATTCTTCATTTGTCTCTGGATGTAAAAAAACTGGAAAATCTTTACCTATTGGCTTAAATCCACTTTTTTCCATTTCTTCTGGACTGGAATTTACTACAACCCAATCACGATCCTTGGGATGAAAACCCAGCAGCTCGTCTCTTACAGATCCGCCTACCTGAAAAACTTTCATACTAATACTGTACCGAAATCTTTTCTAAATTATCAACCCTTAGAGCTGTAAGGCTTCCTTCCCATACGCATCCTGTATCTAAACCAATAAAATGAGGGTTATTCGTTTGGCCATTCAAAGATGCCCAATGACCAAATACATAATATTGCTTCATTTTTTTGTAGGATTCAGATTTATAGCGAAACCAAGGTTTACAACCTACTGAAGGATTTATGCTTGTATTTTTCAAGTCTAAGCTTGCAGCATTTCCTAGAAATCTCATTCTAGTTAGGTAGTTAATAATAATTCGATGCCTATCGTTGCCAGCCAATGATTCATTCCAAGAATTAGGGTGATCACCCCACATTGTTTCAAGTATTTTAGATGTGTTATCAGTCAGCGCTATCGAAACTTCTTCTGCCAGATCTTTTGCTTTTTCAGGAGACCAAATTTCCGGAATACCAGCGTGGGTAATAATGAATTTATTCTGAGTTGACTGATCAGAAATTTCAATAAGTAAGGGGCGAGTAATGAGCCATTCAAAAATTTGCTTATTGTTTGCTGCCTCAACCACTTCCTTTAAATCATCCGTGCTTTGATTCATATGCATTAAGTGCAGTAAATAGAGATCATGATTCCCCAGCACTGAGTTAATATTTCTATCTGCCATGCAATAATTCAAAACAGCCAGAGATTCTGGGCCTCTGTTAACTAAATCACCAGTTAGGATAATCTTGTCTTGTTGTCTGTTGTAATCAATTTTATCTAGCAAGCATATCAACTGGTCAAAACAGCCATGCACATCTCCAATCACATATGTGCTCATTTAAATATCTATGATTTGAAAAACTGAAATAAAATCTTCAATGGATAGCTCTTCTGCTCTTGCAAGCTGATTGATATTCAGCTTTTCATAATCGATTTTTAATTTTTTAAGATTATTTTTAATCCCCTTTCTCTTAGTAGCAAAAGATTGGTCAACTAAATCTGAAAATGCTGTAAATTTATTTAAAGCAATCAAAGGATTGGTTCGAGGAATCAGTCTAATAAATGAGGACTGAACTTTAGGCTTTATATCGAAGGACTCTGGAGGAACATCAAATAAAATTGCTGTCTCAAATAATGCAGCAATTTTTACCCCAAGTCTGCCCCAATCACCCGTTCGGTTCGAAGCACAAATCCTATGTGCTACTTCTTTTTGGACTAAAAAATGTATGTCTTCAATGCCATTAAAGTAACTAATTAATTTAAGAATGATTTGTGTAGAAATATTGTATGGAAGATTCCCCACGACTCTATGTTTTGTTTGATGTAAAAAGTCTAGAGATTCTTTTAGTACATCACCATGAATAAATTCGTGCTCACTTTTTGGATATTTTTCTGAAAGAGAGGCGATATTTTTCTGATCAAGGTCCATAGCTATAACTTTTCTATTATGGCCCATTAAGTGATCTGTTAGCGCGCCCTCTCCAGGACCAATCTCGAAAAAAAGATCATTTTTTTGGGGATGTATTGCTCTCTCTATTTCAAATAAAATAACTGGATCGATGAGGTAGTTTTGGCCTAGTTTTCGTCTATGCGATCTATCACTCATTGCAGCTGAATTTCTGCAGCTTTAATAGCTTCTTTGATTGACCCAAGGTTTGGTTTAATCTTTCCAGCAATGTCTATTGCTGTCCCGTGATCTACAGAGGTTCTTACAATCGGAGCCCCTAGGGTGATGTTGACAGCCTCACCAAAACTTAAGGCCTTTAAGACTGGCAGTGCCTGGTCATGGTACATGGCAAGATATGCATCAGTTTGCTTTAATTTTTTAACATTAAAGGCTGTATCCGCTGATATAGCATATGAAGCATTTATCCCCATCTCTTTACAAACTTTAATGGCTGGATTAATCTTCTTGATCTCCTCTGCACCTATTTTTCCATTCTCCCCAGCATGGGGATTTAATCCTAGGACAGTTATTGAAGGATTCTTAATTTTAAGTTTTTTTTGCAAGCCTAAATGCAAGATTTGGATAAGTTTAATCAGCTTCGATTTCTGTATATTTTTTGCAACTTCTGCTAATGGGATATGAGTGGTAGCAAGGGCAACTGAGATTTTTTTTGAAGATAAAAGCATAACCACATTTTTGGATTTAGTTTTCTTTTTGATCCATTCGGTATGACCTTGAAAGTTTTTAAATCCCCCGTTAATAATGTTACTTTTTTGAATCGGCCCAGTGACTAAAGCAATTTTTTTATTTTTGTTCGCTTCTGATATTCCAAAATCTAAATTCTTAATGACATATTTTGCATTTTTTATATTTAGTTTTCCTGGCCTAGTATCTTGGCAATCTGCAATTTTAATAAATTGAACTACACCAATTTTATTTTTTTGAGCATCTTCAAGCTTATAAAGCTCTAAAAACTTAAGCTTTAGACCAAGAATCTTTGATCTTGATTCTAAAAGGGTGCCATCAGCAATACATATCAAAGAAGCATTAACTTCTTCCCAAAATTTTAATTTTGATAGATATAGAATGAGATCAACTCCGATTCCAGCTGGCTCACCATGAGAGTATAAAAGCTGCTTCAATCTAATTCTTTAAATTCTACAAATGCTTCTGCGCGAATGGTTCTTAGAGTGTTTTCTAGCTCTTCATCATATTTTTGAGAAAATAAAATTCCATAAGCTCTATCTTTTATCATTTCTTCAGTTAAGTCGTCGGTTCTTTTTTCAAGAACTTGGAGAAAATGAAATCCAAATTGTGATTCAAAGACTACCGAAAATTCCATTAGGGGTGTTTCTAGCATCATTTTTTCAAAAGCTGGAGCAGTTTCACCGACACTGAGCCAGTCTAGGTCGCCACCTCTGCTAGCAGACCCCGGATCTTCAGAAAACTCTTTTGCGAGCAATGAGAAATCTTCGCCGTCGAGAGCTCTTACTCTTACTTCCTCAAGTTCTTTTTTAGTAAAAGTTTTATCCCTTAACTTAGTTGGCATCATCAATATGTGCCTGACTGACCATTGTTCCTCAAAGCGAACAAGATCACCTCGCTTATTTTCAATTTTTAATATGTAAAAACCTGGACCACCTTTTAATGGAGGCGATATATATCCATTTTTTTTATTTTTTAGCTCAATTGCGAAGAGGGTTGGCAAATCAGCAAGATTTCTCCAGCCCATTTCTCCTCCTACGCTGGCCAAATTATTTGTTGAGTATTGCTCTGCAAGATCTGCAAAATCTTCACCTTGATCAATTCGATTGAGAATTTCATCTGCTAACGTTTTGTTTGAGACAAGTATTTGCCTTAAAAATAATTCTGGTGAGAGTTCTTTGGTTGCAGCGTCTGTCTGTAAAAATCCCTCTAATTCTTGCTCAGTAATATCAATTTCTTGACTAACTCTGCCTTGTTGCACTCTTTGAATTACCATTTCTTTTCTCACTTGAGATCTTAAAGATTCATATGATTCACCTTCGATCTCTAAAGTTTGAATAAAATCTTCTAAGCTAAGGTTGTTATTTGCTGCAATTCTTTCAAACGCATTATTTAATTCACCATCGCTTACTCTCACTCCAGCTCGGTTAGCTAATTGTAATTGTAGCTCTTCAACAATAAGACGTTCGTGAATTTGCTCCATGATAATTTCTTTTGGAGGCATAGGAGCTCCTTGCTCTTGATATCTTTTTTCAATATTTTCAAGCATATTCTTAACTTGTGATTCCAGCACAACTCCCTCTCCAACAATAATTGCAACTCTATCAAGGATTTCAATTTTTGCACTGAGCGGAAGAGTAACAAGGATTGCTAGGGCAATGTATATTTTCTTTTTCATAATCGTTATTGTACTTAATTAAATGTTTGCACAGGCCTTGAAGAGGAAGAATCTTCTCTAATGTCTCGCAAGCTTTATTTTTTTAAAGGTTCGTAAAAACATTAGAAAAAAACCTATTAATCCTTTTATTTCCCCCTGTCAGACCCTTCAGCTCAAACTCAAAATTAACTCTACTTTTGTTTTCAATAGATATCATTTTATCCCAACTAGCATCATTAAATTGTAGAGACTGCAAATTAAGAAGATTATATTTAGATAATCTTTTATCTGATGCATAGATTTTAAAACCAAGACAACAGTTCTCATAGCCAAAACCAAAATAACTCTCTAAATTTTTCATTGAATCCATATCTTTGGTTAATCCGCTGATAAATTTATAGTTTCCAAATATTAATCGCTCAATTGAAAATTCTGCATAGTCTAATTCATTTTCAGCATTTAAAAGCGGCACATTAGTTTGAAAATTTCGTGAAAATATTAGGCGCGTTTCTGGAAGGTTAATCTCTATTCCCATGTGTCCAAAATTGAGCTTATTTCTTTTCTGAGAATAGTTAGCCGCAAAATATGCTCGAAGACTTTTATTTTCAAAAGATAAATTTGTACCAATTTGATTATCCCTGCCAATGGGCTGTTTTAGCAGTGAATTAATTACACGACTTTCCGTCAATTCATTTTTTTTAATTATTTGAACATTTATTTTTGAATCATTTGTTATTTTCTTTTGCCAGTTTAATCTAGCAAGTAAAAACTCTGTATCAGCAACTCTATCTTTGCCAAAAAAATATATAGCACCATGTTCACCCATGTTTCCAAAATTGCGTTGGTGAAGATCAAAAATAGGATCCATTGATTGATCTTTGTAATTCGTTTTTTGATAAACTAATTCAGGAATAAGCAGTGACACACTCTTTCCAGATGATTGCCTTAATAAAGATGAAATCTTAATTTTCATCGAAGGTATTGCGCTAGATTTTGTCTTTATTTTTTTATCATCAAGCTTATATTTTTTTTGCAAAAATAATCCATTAATTGATAGGTCAAAGTACTTTAGAGGATGAAGAGCTTCTGCTCCAATTTCTGCAATAAATCTTTTTCCAGCTTGGCCCATGTTCTGATTATTTACAGGTAAATATTGATTATGATTTCTGTCAAAGTTTGTGTAATTTGCTTTGGCAAAATATGAAACTAAAGATTTATATTTTATGTATTCAATGTTTAATTCAGGCTTTTTAATGTACTCATTTGTTATGAATGGATTTAAGCTTTGGAAACCTTGGCGTGCAATGTTGATTGAAAAATTCTTTACCAACATATTTATTGACACAGATTGCTTGAGATAATGATCTCTTTGATTAGCTATGTTTGTAAGACTAGAGGGCAAATCCAGTAATACCATTGAGTCAGAGGACTTAGCCCAATCAATAGCAGTTTTAATATTGGAAAAGTCCCTATTTTCTTTTAAACGAAATGCCCATCTATCAGAATTATCTCGATCATAGTTTTTTTTGAATTCTTTATCTTTTGGAAAGAACAGTAGATCAAAATAATTTGAAGAATTCACATTGGGTTGAGTTAGATATCTATAATTGCCTTCAAACCCAATTCCTCTATCCTTTAATATTCTTGGAGCAATTGTTAAATCAGATTTATCTGATAGTACCCAGAAATAGGGCAAAAAGAGATCAGCACCATCAGATGTAAGGCTTAATTCAGGCTCTAAAAAACCACTAAGTCTTTTGGTTGTAGCGGGGAAGGGTAAATAAGGGAGGATTAAAATTGATCTTTCGAAAATTTTAAGAGTTAGGTCTTCAATGTAACCACGATTTACCTCTTCATTAATATTGATAGATTTGGCTTTGATCTCCCAGCCCTCTGAGACATTACTGCAAGAACTCAGACTGGCATTTTCAAATTTAAGGTTTTGGCCCAAATGCCCGATTAATGACTGATATTGAATGACTAAATTTCTCTCTCTTAAAAAGGCTATCCCATTCACAAGATCTATTTCACCAGAATCTTTTTGTAACGAGCCACTTGAAAATTTAAAATAATTATCAGAATGATAGATATTGCCATTTTGTATATCTTTAATTATGTTTTGATTTTGAAGATAGTTAGCACTAGATGCCTTCATCCATCCATCATTTATTGCAATCAAGACATTATCATCAAGTGAAATATCTCCATTTGATTGAATATCTATTTTTCCAGCATCAATGGAACCAGGCTCATATTTACTAATTATTTTTGGATAAGTTGAGTTAGTGCAATTTTTAAATTGTTGCTGATTTAAAGAACCCGATTGATTAAAAGTGGACGCGCTTGACTGAAGACAAGCAAATAGAACTAAGATAAATAAAAAACAGTTCTTCAAAGAGTAATAATGTAGATCTGTGAATTTAAACAATTAACGATTTAAGAAGACATTTCTTTGAGCTCTCTTAAGCTGTCTTTTCCATAAAACATCTCGTCTGCTACAAAAAATGTAGGGATTCCAAAAGCTCCTTTTTCAACAGCTTCACTCGTATTGGCAATTAGCTCCTCTTTGATCTCTTCTTTTGCAATTCCCTCAATGACAAGATCAGCATGACATTCATTTTTTATTAATAACTCATGCAGCGCCTCTGGGGTATCTAACTTAAGAGATTGCTCCCAAAGCCCACTCAAAACTATTTCCACATAAGTATCAAAAAAATTATTTTTTTGTGCAACTATTGCGCCTCTTATTAGAGATATGGTGTTAACAGGGAAATGCTCATTCATTTTAAACTTTGTTATGCTATGTTCCCTCATAAATCTATTAAAAGCAGTATCAAATTCGTATTTCATTTTATTAGGAATTTCAGCCAAAGTGACCATAGGTGGTTGATTATTGGATAGCTTCATAATGCCCCCGAGCAGGCAAGGCACATAGTTAAATTTTATATTATGAGTTTTCTCAAGATTTTGAATTGCTTTATGGCATAAGTAAGCATTTGGACTTGCAAAGTCAAAAATAAAATCTACATTCATAGTCGTCCTCACTTCTAAAGCTTATAATATTCTCTTAACTTGCATCAACCAGTTTAAAAATGCAACATCAAGCAATAAATATTATAAAAGTTGGAGATATAAAATGAGTTTAAAAGGCAGAGTCTTGTTTATTACAGGTGGGAGCAGAGGAATTGGCCTTGAGATAGGCAAACGAGCAGCTAAAGATGGTGCAAAGGTAGTATTAGCAGCGAAAACAGCGGAACCTCATCCAAAGCTGCCTGGGACCATATACACTGCAGCAGATGAAATTGTAGCTGCAGGCGGGGAAGCGCTACCCATTATTTTAGATGTGCGTGATGAGATTAATGTTAGAGAAGCTGTTGAACAAACTGTTAGCCACTTTGGCGGAATTGATATTTGTGTGAACAATGCATCTGCAATCTCATTGACCAACACACCAGACACCGATATGAAACGATATGATCTAATGCATCAAATCAACGGCAGAGGTACATATTTAGTGAGTAAATATTGCATTCCGCATCTTAAACAATCTAATAATGCTCATATTTTAAATTTAGCTCCCCCTCTTGATATGAAGCCAAAATGGTTTGGCCCTCATTTAGCATACACAATGGCAAAATTCACCATGAGTATGTGTGTTTTAGGTATGGCTGAAGAATTGAAGTCCGATAACATAGCTGTAAATGGTTTGTGGCCAAGGACAGCAATTGCAACTGCTGCTGTTAAAAATGTTTTGGGCGGCGAAGAATTAATGAATATTTCTAGAATTCCAGAAATTATGGCAGATGCCGCATACGAAATTTTTCATAAAGATTCATCAAGCTTCAGTGGCAATTTTTGTATTGATGACCTAATTTTATATGATGCAGGAATAAGAGATTTTTCCAAATATGCAGACGTTCCATTTAATGAATTAGCTCTAGATTTCTTTTTACCAGATGATACTCCTTTACCTTCGGAGATTAAAAATAGCTGAATTCTCAAAAAAAAATATTCTTAAGTATGCTCAAACTTTTGATGAAAATCTAATATCATTTGAGCCTCTGAAAATTGAGGCAAGTGGAAGAAAATATTTTAGAGTTGCCTCTTCAGAATGCTCCTATGTGATTTCATATGATGACAGACCAGTGAACGGTCAATTAGTTTTTATAAATAGGGCAAATGAATTATTAAACTGTAATGTGAGAGCGCCTAAAATCTTTCAATATGATGTTAATAGCAATCTTACTATAATAGAAGATCTTGGTGATCATTCTTTGATTGATGAAAAAAATTTCTATCAACAAGATAAGCTAGTCCATTCATCCTTAAAACTTCTTAATCAAATGCATCAATCTAAGCATATTGATTTGCATTCAACTTTTTGGATGGGTTTAGAATCGCATTCAAAGAAATTTTCAAAAGTTTTTTGCAAGGAATTCCTCGGTCTTGATATGTTTAATGAATACAAAGATCTTTATGTCGATATGAGACCTCAAATAATGGATCAACAATGGACTAACTGTCATTTTGATTTTGAAAGAAGAAATATTCACCTTTTAGATAATGGTGACCTTGCATTAATAGATTTTCAAGATATGTGTTTTGGGCCTATAGGCATTGATTTAGCTGGCATTCTTATTGATCACTATATTCCTTGTAAGCTCGATACAATAAAAAAATATTGCAATAGCTTTTCAGAGCTTTCTGTTTACGAAATGTCTCAAGAAAATGTTTATAGAGCAACTCTATGGGGAGGCCTGCAA
This sequence comes from Gammaproteobacteria bacterium, assembly GCA_045564035.1. Classification (GTDB taxonomy): domain Bacteria; phylum Pseudomonadota; class Gammaproteobacteria; order Magnimaribacterales; family D2472; genus D2472. Next base: position 9,365 of record JBJLIA010000004.1, read on the forward strand.
AGAAATTTGAGGATTATGGGAACCCTTACTGAGCTTTATCTGAAATTAAATCGTTCATTTAGAATGCATGATTTACCTCAAATAGTTTCTAATACGGCAAAAATATCTATGGAATTAAACCAAGTAAGCTTGGCTAACTTTCTCAATAATAATGTCTTGCAAACATTAGAAAATAAGCTGGCTAACATATGAAAGCTATGATTCTAGCAGCGGGACTAGGCTCAAGAATGCAGCCCATAACAAATAAGATACCAAAACCACTTATAGATGTAGGTGGTATATCTTTGATAGAGAGATCAATAAATCAGCTACTAGCTTTTGGAGTGAATGAATTTGTAATTAATGTTTCATATCTTGGAGATCAGATCAAGGAAGCCCTCCAGTCAATGGATAGGATATCTAAAATAATCTTTATAGATGAGCCTTTTCCATATGGAACAGGCGGAGCGCTGGTTAATGCAAGAGATTTTTTAGGAAGTGACCCGTTTATACTATCAACAGCAGACATTATTTTTGATTTATCTTTTCGCCAGTTACCTCCAAATGTGGAAACTGTTCATTTGGTAGCTGTTAAAAATCCAGAACATAATCAAGGTGGAGATTTTTCTATTAAAGAAAACTTCGTTCTGATTAAAGATGAAATGAATGACTTTACCTATTCAGGAGTATCAGTCATAAACCCAAATATCTTAGATGCACATTTATCTAGAGAGTATCCATTTGATCTTTGGAACACTGTTTTGAAACCCTTAATTGCTAAATCTATGATTACTGCTCATTTTGATGATTCATTATGGATTGATGTGGGTACCGTGGATAGGTTAAAGCTTGCAAGGAGAGTTTTAAAAGATGAAAATTAAGCACATGAACTCTAACTCTTTCATAGCACCTTCGATACTGTCAGCAAACTTTGCTCGCCTTGGAGAAGAGGTCAACTCTGTAATAAAAGCTGGTGCAGATTGGATACATTTTGATGTAATGGATAATCACTATGTACCAAATCTTACAGTTGGCCCAATGGTTTGTAAGTCATTAAGAGATGATGGAATAAAAGATTTTATAGATGTCCATTTAATGATTACTCCTGTAAACGATTTAGCCAAAAGTTTTGCAGATGCCGGCGCAGATCTTATTAGTTTTCACCCCGAGGCAGTTAATGATGTAGCTGAGACAATTAATATTATTAAACAATGTGGGTGTAAAGTTGGCATTGCAATCAATCCAGATACATCTTTATCTGTTTTGAATGAGATCATTGCTGAAATAGATCTTATTTTGTTAATGAGCGTTTATCCCGGATTTGGCGGCCAAGAATTTATCGAAGACACGATTGAAAAGATTGTTGAAGCGAAAAAGCTTATTGATCAACAAGATCATCAGATATTTTTGGAAGTTGATGGCGGTATTAATAACGAAACAATCTCAAAAGTTTCGAAGGCAGGGGCAAATGTTTTTGTTGCAGGCTCTGCTATTTTTGGATCATCAGATTATGAGAAAACTATTCAAGGCTTCCGTCAAAAAATTACTTAGTTTCATATTTATTTCGTTCTCTGCTATTGCTGTTGCTAGCTTAGAGATGAGTTTTGAGGGTAAAACTGCGAAGTTAAATTTAATTATTTCTAATACTGACTCTTTAAGGCGAAAGGGTTTAATGCATCAGTCATTTTTACAAAATAATACCGGCATGCTTTTTATATGGCCATCAAGCAAGAAACAATGTATGTGGATGAAAAATACCTCATTACCGCTCAGTGTTGCTTATCTTTCATCAGATGGAAGAATCTTAGAGATTTATGATATGGTCCCATTTTCAGAGGAATCAATCTGCTCTTCAAAGAACATTAGAATGGCGGTAGAGGTTAATCAGGGCTGGTTTACAGAAAATAAAATTTCTGTTGGAGATAAAATTAATCTTTAATTAAGAATATTCATGATCACAAATAAAGAATACAAAAATTTTCAAGATGCTGACTACACGTTATTGCCTATGAGCAGAGAGATTGTAGCGCCTGGTGAAACCCCTTTATCCTTGTATTCAAGGATAGCTGATCAACAAAATAATTTTTTGTTTGAATCAGTTGAAGGCGGAGATAGATGGGCTCAGTATTCAATTATTGGATTTGGCTGCCTTGACACAATTAAAGTTTCTGGCAAAACAATTGAAACAGTCATTGGCGGAATCAAGGATAAATTTATAGCTGAAAATCCACTGCAAGCAATTGAAGAGATTGTTTCAAAACATCGCACACCCAACATTGATAATTTACCAAGATTTCATGGCGGTTATATTGGTTTTTTCGCTTATGAAAGTGCTCAATATGCTGAGATTAAAATCGCATCATTGCCTTGTAAAGACTCAAAGTTTGCAGAGCATATGCCAGATATCATGCTCGTAAAAGCTGATCAATTAATCATCTTTGATAATTTAAATCGTTCAACGCAAATTATTTTTAATGCCAATCTTGAGAACATGTCTTATGAGTTTGCGCAATCAAAATTAGATGAGATTGAGCAATCACTAATCACGCCTGTTGAAAGTTCAGTGAAAAAATTTAAACAAATTACTAATTGTTTTGAGTTCGAATCAAATTTTACTAAAAAAGAATATTGCGATGCTGTAAACACTATTAAAAATTACATTGCGGAAGGCGATGTAATGCAAGTTGTTTTAGCACAGGATTTTTCAGCTAGCTTTGATAAAGATCCCTTCAATTTATATCAAGCAATACGAGAATTAAATCCGTCTCCCTACATGTATTTTTTAGATCTAGATGAATGCCAAATCGTTGGAGCATCACCTGAGATTTTAGTGAGACTTGAAGAGAATGAAATCAACTTAAGACCCTTGGCTGGAACTAGAAAAAGAGGCAAAGATCCTGAAGAAGATAAATTTAATGAAGATGATCTGCTCAACGATCCAAAAGAAATAGCTGAGCATCTGATGCTCATTGACCTTGGAAGAAATGATGTGGGACGAGTTTCTGAAATTGGTTCAGTCCTTGTCACGGATAAAATGATTGTAGAAAAATATTCTCATGTTATGCATATCGTTTCGAATGTTATGGGGAAGATTGCTTCTGGGTTAAGTTATTTTGATGTGCTTAAAGCTGCTTTACCTGCAGGAACATTGTCTGGTGCTCCTAAAATTCGAGCAATGGAAATAATTAATGAGTTAGAACCTAGCTCGAGAGGGATATATGGCGGAGCAATAGGCTACATAGGCTGGAATGGAAATATGGATACAGCAATCGCAATCAGAACTGCTGTTATTAAAGATAAAATAATTCATGTAGGAGCAGGGGCAGGAGTGGTTGCTGACTCTGTTCCAGAAAATGAATGGCTAGAGTGTAGGCAGAAATCTAAAGTATTCATGGATGCCATGGAGATGATTTCATGATTCTTGTCATTGATAACTACGACTCTTTTACCTATAACTTGGTTCATTATATTGGAGAATGCAATTATGAGGTTTTAGTTAAAAGAAACGATGAATTAACTATCGCTGAAATTCATTCTCTCAATCCTGAAAAAATTGTTATTTCTCCTGGTCCCTGTACCCCAAAGGAAGCTGGTATCTCTGTAGAGATTGTTCAAGAATCCCAAGTCCCATTATTAGGAGTCTGCTTAGGCCATCAATCTATTGGCGCAGCATTTGGAGCTCAAGTTATCAAGGCTCCTGAAGTCTTTCATGGTAAAAAATCTTTTATTAATCATTCTGATTCAGCCTTATTTCAAGATATTCCTAATCCATATTCAGTGGTCAGATATCATAGCCTCATAATTGATAGCTCAACTTTACCTAAAGACTTAAAGGTTACATCTACGATTATTGATGAGCCTACAATCATTATGGGGGTGGAGCATATCTCTAGACCTATATTTGGTGTTCAATTTCATCCCGAATCCATTGATACTGATCATGGAATGCAATTAATCAATAATTTTTTAAATATATGATCCAAGATTTTATCAAGCAGCTAGAAAAAAAAGAGGATCTTGATTTTCATTCAATGCAGTCCGCGCTTGAATCAATTATGACTGGAGAAGTTGATGATATTTCTATCGAAGCATTTTTGCTGGCCTTGAATGCAAAAGGAATTCAAGAAACAGAGATTACTGCTGCAGCTAGAGTCATGAAAGAAAAATCTTTGACTTACCCATTAGGAGATGGAGATCACATAGATACTTGTGGCACAGGAGGTTCAGGCCTTTATACTTTTAATTGCTCTACGGCTTCATCTTTTGTGGCTGCTGCTGGAGGAGCCGCAGTAACCAAGCATGGTAACAAGGCAGTATCTAGTAAGTCTGGTAGCGCAGATTTGTTGTTAGCCGCTGGAGCTGATATAGCCCATGATAGGAAAAAGCTTGAAACTATTTTTAAGAGAGTGGGTTTTGTTTTTTTGTTTGCCCCTTTGCATCATGAGTCAATGAAATATGTGATGCCGGCAAGGCAAAAAATTGGAAAGAAAACCTTATTTAACTTGTTAGGCCCTCATACAAATCCTTGTGGTGCAAAAAGACAAATTTTAGGTGTCTATCAAAAAGACTTAGTAAAAACTTTTGCATCTGTTGCTAAGAATTTATCTATGGATCATGTCCTTATTGTTCATGGTTTCGATGGTTTAGATGAAATCACCATTACAGATTCAACCTTCATTGCAGAATTAAAAGATCACACCATTTCTGAATATGAAATTTCTCCAAAAGACTTTGGTCTGTCTCTCGGCACGCTTTCTGAAATTTCAGCACGATCACCTGAAGATAGTTTGCAGTTAATAAGAGAAGCTTTTTCTGGGGAAAAATCTGCAGTTCAAGATATGATTGCTCTTAATTCTGGTGCAGCTTTGTATATAGCAAAAAAAGTCCAGTCGATATCTGATGGAATAGAGTTTTCATTTGAGTTAATGAATAACGGCATGGCTGCAGATAAATTAGCTTCATACGTCAGAGTTTCAAATAGCTAATGAGCATTCTACAAAAAATTATTGATAACACTAGAACTAAACTTGTTCAAAAAAAGACAGAGTTGACACTTGATCATATAAAGATTGCTTTACAAGATCTTAATCTTCCTAAAGGTAGATTTAAAGAAAATCTTATTAATAAAGATCAGGCAATTATTGCTGAAATTAAAAAAGCATCACCAAGCGTTGGCATTATTGCAGAAAACTTTAATCCGGTTGAAAAAGCCAAAGAATATGAAGCTTTTGGCGCATCAGCTTTATCTGTTCTTACAGAAGAAAATTTCTTCCAGGGCAACTCCCAATTTTTAATTGATGTAAAAGCTGCCTCTCAACTTCCAATCATAAGAAAAGATTTCATGATTGATGAATATCAAATATATGAAACAAAATTAATGGGTGCTGATTGTATTTTACTAATTGCAAGTGTTTTATCGGACATTGAATTGACTCAATTTGTTAAGCTTGCTGAAAGTCTTGAGCTTGATTATCTAATCGAAGTTCATAATGAAGATGAGCTAAAACGGGTAGAGCAATTTGAAAACGCAATTATTGGAGTTAATAACAGAAATCTTAGAACCTTTGAGATCAATCTCAATAATTCAATAGATTTAAAGAGTATATTTTTTGGAAAAAATCTCTTTGTTGCAGAATCGGGCATCAAAAATCAAAGTGACATTGATTTGCTTAAAGAACATGACATACACGTTTTCTTAATCGGTGAGAGTCTTATGAAAGGAGACTTTGTTTAAAATGAAGGGAGCGGCAAAAACTAAATAACGATCAATCCATTGGATAAGCAATAATATCCTTAGGTTTGAGTCCTTTTTTTAGTTTATTGAAGTTTTTGTAGTAAAGCTTAAAGCCACCATCTTCATACAACCAAATATTAGATACTCTTGCTTGATACTCGTTATTAATTTTTCCATTAGAGTATTGATAACTTCCTGCAAGATAATACAAAGTTAAATATACCTTCTCTGAGAGCTTAATTATTCTTATATTAGAAGGAGTGACAGCTGATTCAACTCTTGAGTAATAATCTATCACTGATTCAAAATTTGGGGGTGGATCTTCATAAAAATGATTTTCAGATGATGAACCAGTAATAGCTCCGATTTTACTCTCATAGAAAAAGATGGTCTCAAAATCTCGAGCATTCCTTGCTTCCCAAAATTTTAATAGGCTTTCCTCTAAAGCTTTTTCATTATTTTCTGCAGATAAATTGAAGCTAAGAAGGTAAATGAAAAAAAACAATCGAATCATACATATTTACTTGTAGAGGTCATCATTTTTGCTGTGAATTTCATAATTTGCTTTACTGGAATATTGAGTTCTTCACTACCCTTATCTACTGCTTGTTTAGCGTGAAGATCCTCATCTTCTTTCATGGTTTTTAATATTTCTATTGTTTCTTTATCCTTTGGAGATATTTTATTTAGATGACGATCAATATGGGCCACAACTTGTTTCTCAGTTTCTTCAACAAAACCTAGGCTAACTTTTTCTCCAAATCTTCCAAATATTGCTCCAATAGCAAACGAACCAGCATACCAAACTGGATTTAGCACAGAGCCACTACCTTCCAATTCATCAAGACGTTTTTTGCACCATACTAAATGATCAGTCTCCTCGTCTCCAGCTTCAATTAGATGTTTTTTGACTTCTGCATCATTACATACAAGTGACTGCCCTCTGTAAAGGGCCTGAGCTGCTACTTCGCCAGCAAGATTTACCCGCATCATTTGGATAGAAAGTTTTTTTTCTTCAGGTGTCAATTCTTCAGTATTTTTTTCTGAAGGTTCTGGAGGATATGTCCTGCCTGTACCAGATTTTTTATTTGAAAGTGTCTTTAGCGCAATGTCACATTCATTAATAATATCATCTAAAAATTTCATTTTATTCCTTTAAAACCTATATCTCTTCTATAAAAGGCGCCATCAAAAGTAACCTTGTCGACGAGATTATAGGCTTTAGATTGAGCAGACTTCAAGTCATCACCAAGTGCTGTTGCGCAAAAAACTCTTCCACCTGAAGTTATAACATCATCACCTAATAATTTCGTTCCCGCATGAAACAATTTCATATCCTGATCTGATGTCACTGGAAGAGTCACTAACTTATTTGACTCATAACTTTCTGGATATCCTTTCGAGGCAATCACAACTCCGCATGCATGTTTATCAGTCCAAGAAATATCATATGTATCCATTTCATCACTAATTGCAGCAAGACATAATTCCACCAAGCTAGATTGAAGTCGAATCAAAATAGGTTGAGTTTCTGGATCACCAAATCTGCAATTAAATTCAAGAACTTTAAGCTCGCCATCTTTTATCATTAGTCCTGCATAAAGAAAACCTAAATAGGGAGAACCCTCGGCTATAAGACCCGCCATAGTTGGCTTCATAACCTCACTAATAATTTTTTTATGCATATGTTCATCAATTATGGGAGCCGGGCTATATGCGCCCATACCACCGGTATTCAATCCAAAATCACCTTCACCAACAGCTTTATGATCTTGGCTTGTGGCTAATGGGATAATTTTATCTTTGCTGACAACAGCTATAAAGGAAGCTTCTTCTCCTTCAAGAAATTCTTCTATTACAACTTTATTACCCGCATTACCAAAAGCTTGATCCTTAAAAATATTTTCAAGTGCTTGAAGTGCTTCGTTTTTGTTTTTACAAATAATCACACCTTTCCCTGCTGCCAAACCATCCGCCTTTATAACTGTTGGATAGTTGATAGTATCTAGATGATCTTTTGAAGATTGGTAATCATTAAAAGAAGTATACTCTGCCGTTGGAATCCCATACTTAATAAAAAAATCTTTCGAAAAGGTTTTTGATCCTTCTAACTGTGCTGCAGCTTGAGAGGGGCCAAAAGTCTTGATGCCTTTGCTTTGCAAGAAGTCGGCCATACCCATAACAAGCGGCTGCTCTGGACCAATAATTACTAACTCTATGCTTTCTTCTTTGCAGAATGCCTCTATCTCTTCAAAGTGATTTGTATCAAGAGAGATATTAGTTACTTTATTTTCAAGTGACGTTCCAGCATTTCCAGGACAAACAAAAACATTAACCACCGATTCATCTTGAGCTGATTTCCATGCTAGTGCATGCTCTCTGCCACCTGACCCAATAATCAAAATATTCATTGCTAATGTCTAAAATGACGAGTTGCAGTAAAGACCATTGCAATATCGCTCTCATCAGCAGCAGCAATCACTTCTTCATCTCTAATGGACCCACCCGGTTGAATAATTGCTGCAATTCCACTCGAAGCCGCCTTATCTATACCATCTCTAAAAGGGAAGAAGGCATCGGAGGCCATTACGGCTCCCTGAACTTCTAAACTTTCTTCTTTGGCCTTGAGATTTGCAATCTCAGCACTAATCACTCTGCTCATTTGACCAGCACCAATACCTATAGTCTGTTTATTTTTGACGTAAACAATGGCATTTGATTTAACAAATTTAGCAACTTTCCATGCAAACATCAGATCATCAACCTCTTGAGAGGTAGGCTGCCTTTTTGTAACGCATTTAAGATCTGTTTTAGGAACAATAAAAGTATCATCACTTTGTATTAATATTCCACCTGATACTTTTTTAATAACACCCTGATATGGATTATCTTGCTCTAAGTCAACACATAAAACCCTAACATTCTTTTTTTTAGCAAGCTCAGCCAGTGCAGATTCTTCAAAACTGGTAGCTAGGACAACCTCTACAAATTGACGAGCATTAATTTCTTCAGCAGTTTTTTTGTCTATCCCTCTATTAAACGCAATAATTCCACCAAAGGCAGAAGTTGGATCAGTTTTAAACGCTAGATCATAAGCATCAAAAATAGAGTTTGCTTCCGCAACTCCGCAGGGATTTGCATGTTTTACAATCACACATGCTGGCCCATCAAATGCCCTGACACACTCCCATGCAGCATCCGCATCTACAATATTATTGTAAGAAAGTTCTTTGCCTTGGAGAACATCTGCATTGGCAATATTTTTATGCTCTAAATTAGAGAAAGTAAATAAATCTGCTGTTTGGTGTGGATTTTCTCCATACCTAAGAGATTCACTCTTGCTAAAATTATATTGGTGTGACCTTGATGAGATACCTTTGAAATAATTTGCAATAGCTAAATTGTATTCAGCCATAAGCTGAAAGACTTTCTGAGAAAGTTCCTTTCTAAATTCGTAACTAATACCGCCCTGATTTTTCCATTCATCCATCAATTGAGCGTAGTCACTGGGATCAGATATCACTGCAACATCTTTGAAGTTTTTAGCCGCTGATCTGATCATCGTAGGCCCACCTATATCAATTTTTTCTATTGCCTCATCAAATGAGGAGCCTGATGCAACTGTTTCTTGAAATGGATACAGATTCACAATAACCATATCAATGACTTCATACCCTCGATCAGTTAAAACCTCTAAATCTGTTTCTCTTCTGGCTAAAATCCCGGCATGAATTTTGGGATGTAAAGTTTTAACTCGACCATCCATCATTTCTTCAAATCCTGTAAATTCTGAAACCTCCACAACCTGATCTGTAATTTTTTTAATGGCTTTGTAAGTCCCACCAGTTGAAATAATTTTTACTTCTTGATCAAGCAAAAATTCTATCAATTCATCTAAATTAGATTTATCTGAAAGGCTTATAAGTGCAGTTTTAGGAATAATTATGTTCATGATTTTTCTACAATGTTATATCGATGTAATTTTTTTCTTAAGGTAGCCCTGTTTAGTCCTAAGACATTTGCAGCCTTAGATTGGTTGTTATTTGTATATTTCATAACTGCCTTCAAAAGCTCGGGCTCAACTTCTGCCATAACCATTTCATAGACATTTGCTGGGCTTGTATCATCAAGAGTTACAAAGTATTTCTTCATAGCTCTTTTTACTTGTTCACTAAGAGGCTTATTTTTTGATTTTTGTGAGACTGTGTTAGTCATTAAGTAGAGATTTTTCTGCAAAATATAAATTCTACAGCTGATAAAAAATTGCTCAACTGATTTTAAAGATTAATTACAGTTTTTTTGTCATCACCCAAAATTAATTGAGTTAATTCACCATTTTTTATAAATATTTCTGTCCTTGACGCATAATCAGGATGAAAATATGAAATTGCTTTGTTGTTTGTAATATATGAAACCAATGCATTGATAACCATGAAGTGTGTGGTCACAATAACATTACCCTCAACCGCATTAAGCCAGCTGATTAAATTATTTCTCCACTCTTTGACTGTTTCTGGGAGTGCCTCAATTGGAGTTGAAAAGATCCTGAGCAGCCAATCTTTTTTTTCATCTGCATCAATACCGTTTGATGGTATTTCAATGAATCTAGAATCTAATGCAAAGGAGCATTTACTCTCTTTTTTCATTATTTCCATAGTTTCAATAGCTCTTTTTTTTGGACTCGAAAGAAGTTGATAACTTTCAACCTGATCGATTAAACTCTTTCCAGATTTTTTAACCTGTACCCGACCCAGTTCGCTTAGACCGGGATCAGGATGCAAAGACCAACCAGCAGATGCTTCCCCATGTCTTACAAGAATGATATGACTTTGACTCATTATAAAAAATACCAATTATAATTATTTGATGAGAAAACCTAGAATTTACTGCCCTAAATTATCTGCACCAAGGTATCAGTCCACCAACATAAAACAAATACACCATCTTGCCAAGGTTCTCAGGTTAAAACCAAATGATCCGGTAGAGTTATTTGATGGTCAGGGCTCTTTGGCAAATGGAACTATTCAAGAGCTTTCAAAAGCTTGTATAAACTTTCATGTTGATGATATTTTACACATGCAAAACCCTTATCAAAAATTCTATCAAGCAATCATCCCATATATTAAAAAAGAGAATTTAATCTTTTCACTTCAAAAACTTGTTGAATTAGGAGTGAATTCAATTCTTATGTATATTCCTGATCATTTAGATCAATCATTAGCAAAAAAAGATTTGTCTAAATTAAATATTCGACTTGAAGATGCAATGATAAGTGCATGCGAACAATCAGGCTGTAACCATATCCCAAGCATCAATTATTTCAACGGACTTGAACAATGCCTTCAAAGCTTTAAGATCAATGCTGTTTCCGAAGGATTATTCGTTCTTGATACAATTGCTAACCAATGTATCAAAGAACATGAAATTTTGAATTTAAATAGTATTACCATTGTCACAGGACCTGAATCTGGTTACTCAGAGACTGAACGCGAAATCATGCATAATTTGGGATTGAGTCCTCTCAAAATAGGGCATTATATATTGCGCGCTGAAACTGCTCCTGTTGTTGGATTATCGAAGTTTCATAGCCTATTTGGAGAAAACTAATGCTTGGTACTTCCTCATTATTTATTACTGATCCCTTGGATGAATTAAATCCAAAAAAAGATACCACGATTCTATGGATGCAAGAAGTCTGTGATATGGGGGGTCAAATTCTTCAGTGTGAGATGAAAGATTTAATTTTTAGAGACCAGCAAACATTTGCTAACTGTGTTGAAATTAAAGATCCCCATAATCATCCGCAAATTAGCGAGAAAATTTATGAGTGCAAAGAACTTAAAAATATTGATTATACATTCATGAGAAAAGATCCACCGGTAGACGAAGACTATATGAATGCCTTGCATTTATTGTCTCAGGCTGAATTGGAGGGTGCCAATATAGTTAATCGACCCTCAGCATTGAAAAAATTTAATGAAAAGATTTTTGCACTTCAATTTTCTCATTGGATGCCTGAGACAAATGTTATATGCAAAGAAAAAGACTTTACGTTATTCAAAAATAAACATTCGACTATTATTTTAAAACCACTAGATGGAATGGGTGGAGAGTCAATCTATAAATTTGATGAAAACTCTGTAGATCACTTGGAGATTTTTAAGTCACTCA
>JBJLIA010000005.1:0-19878 GCA_045564035.1 Gammaproteobacteria bacterium
GATTATTTTTCTCTCTAAGAAAAAAAATGTAGCTATGTCAGTTGCTGCATTTATTGGAGGAGCTTACTGGTTTACTTCTTCAACATCCTTTGCCAATCCAGCTGCAACTATATCAAGAGCCTTTTCAGATTCTTTTGCTGGAATAAATCCAGACTATGTTCTTCCATTTCTAATTGCGCAGTTATTTGGTGGTTTAATTGCATTTTTTATCTTGAAGCCCTTTAAAAGGCAAAAATTAAATAAAATGTAGCCATGTATACGACTTTTTGTAGTCACGAAAGAAAGAATCCCTTGCCTAAAGGGATGAGAGGGAATTGTTACTATTTCCCCTACGGGATGCCAATTTCTCTAGAAGCCCACAATAGCCGGCTTTTTTATGGGTTACGAAAATAATGTACCTACATAAAATTTATTTTGACAAACTGTTATCGCAATATTATTGATATGTATTTTCTTAAGATACTAGAGAAATTAGGACGAAAAAGAGTTGTGATGGACAGAGGTCTTTCACACCCAGAATACCATTTAGCTAAACCATGGACTGACAGGTATTATTTACTATTTAGAAAAAGACCAAAATGGTTTCCTTTCAATGTATTTATTAATCATATTAAAGATAATGACCATGGTATTGGACTGCATAATCATCCCTTTCCATATATTACAATTATTTTAAGTGGTGGTTACTGGGAGACAAACATTAAAAAAGAAAGAAAATGGCGCGGAAAATTTTATATAGGTTTTAGAAGTGCTGACAATTTACACCGAGTTGACTTAGAACAAGGGATTAAGCCAATTACAATTTATTTTGCTGGTCCTTACGGACTGAGAAAAAAAAGAAGAAGTGAATACGGGGCTTGGAAATAATTTTTTCTAAGTTGCACTTTTCCTTCAATAACTTGGCAGGGCAGGAGTACCAGCCCGGGATGCTAGTTTCTTTGAGAACCCTATAGATATTACGTGTATAAATTTGACATAGATAATCTAAGTGAGACAATAATAAAATTAAAAATTATCTGGAAAAATATGAAAAAAATTATACTTTGCATACTAACAGCCGGGTTCATCACGAATTGTGCAGTTGAAAACCCTGAAAATACAAACACTGACATAACACAAACCTACTTTACCGAATTCATGGCTTGCAAGGCTGGGCCTGATCAAAGCTCAGAAACAATGACAAATATGATTTCTGAGTGGCAGCAACTTCTCGAAGGCGATAGCCTGGTTGGGTCTTGGGGCTACGCACCAGCAGCAGAAACAAACTCAACAGGAGATACTATTTGGTGGGAACTGCAATGGACATCCCAAGAAGATGCAAATAATTCATGGGAAGCATGGTTACAGAATAAAGCTGCTTCAGCATGGACAGAAAAATATAGCTCTGTATTAGAGTGCGATGGAGAAAATAGGCAATCATATGATGTTGCCTATCCAATGGCATCAAATGCTTTTGGTGAGTTACCAGATTCGGGTTATTTCTTTGCTGAAATTCATATTTGCGAATACAACAACGGTGCTTCAAAAGATGATGCTTTAGGATTCCTTTCTGGATTTAATAATGCTGTAAATAAGGGAGGGTATGAAGGAACCTCATATCATTATGGCAATTACTTCCAACAAGGTAACGAAGATGGTTTCTTATGGGGGAATTTTACAAATAGCAAAGACTCTATGGACAAAGCTAATGTAGCCTTTGAGGCAAACGTTAGAGGTGAAATGTTCCCAATTTTTAGTGAATTCGCATCCTGTGGAGAAGTACCCGACTTGTATAATGGGTACACTTTATATTGGTCAGAAAATAAAGACTTCATGCCAACTTTTCCTTCATCATAGGTAAGACTCTGTAAAACAGCTATTAGTAATTAGATGAGAGCCCTATAGATATAAGATTTATAGGGTTCTTTTTTATAAAGGAGCAAATATCGAAGCCTCTCTAATTCTTATTGTAGGAATAGAGAATTTCACAAAGATCAATATAAATAGATTTAGTATTTTATATCGTATTGGGCAATCATATAAAATAAAAGAATGAATCTAACTCCCCTCATAACTGCATGTTTTGTTTTGGGATTCTTTTTAGGATGCAGCAGTAAAAATCTTGATAAAGAATTTGATTGCGAAGGCACGAAGATAAAATTTAACGATTACGAAAGATTTTTTGAGGTTGGGGGAATAGAGCTGAGTTCCCAGCAAGATTTTTTTATGAATCAAATAACCATTTTTGGAAAGTTTAATCAGAATATTGAAGAAGCTATAATCGCAACCTTCAATAAAATTAATCAGGAGCTGGAATTAAAAGATTCCAACGGAATAATTACAAAGCAATGTATTGAGTTATTAGAAGATACTAATTAGAGGTAGTCTATGCCAAACCACCCAATCATAAATCCAATTCCTATGGCAACCAGAATAGGAATGACTTTCTTAAAAAATTTCATATCTCTTTAATCCTCCTTCAAATATAGATTATTAATTTTTCTTAATAACTCAGTCAACTGTATTTTTTGGCTAGAGGTACCCGATAGTTGAATAAGCTCTGAATTAATTGCAATTAACTCTGTATGTTTTTGCAACTGTTCATCTAGATTCTTATCTATTTGTTTTTTTCTGTGTTCGCTTAAATATTCCATATGCTTAGTTTCTATCTAAAATTAGTTGATTGATTTAAGCGGTTTTTTATCTCTCAAGAGAGTCAATAAGGGTATAAATAAGAGCCATGTCTTATGATAATGTTTTGGAAAGAGTCTTTGTGATAGATCCAATAGCTTGGCATCTAAACCAACAAATATTCGACTGTTATTTTTTTTAACACCATCTAGAATTATTTTTGCAGCTTTGCTTGGATGCATGCCGCCTTCTTTGAATAGTTCACCCATTTCTTGCTTTGTTTTTGGAGGATTTCTATTAAAAATAGACATTCTAGCTTGAGTCTTGTCAAAATCTTCGTCACTTATTCTTGCCGATGTAGCAATATTTGTTCCAATGTGCCCTGGATGAACGCAGTGTATCTGAAGATTGGGATTTGTCTGCTTCATTTCTAGCGCAAGACTTTCTGTAAATCCTCGCACAGCAAACTTGGTTGCATGATAGACACTCTGTCCGGGTATAGTCACCATTCCAAATATTGATGAAGTATTAACAATAGCAGCCTCAGAATTATTAATCATGTGCGGGATAAAAGCTCTTGTACTATTTACAACTCCCTCAAAATTAATACCCATAACCCAGTCCCAATTATCCCTATTCATATCTTGAAAATAAGACCCTGAACCAACACCTGCATTATTAAAAACTAAATCTACTTTTCCGTGTTCATCTATAACCTTTTGAGGAAGAGCCTCAATAGACTCTTTATCAGACACATCTAACAGATGAGAAGAAACCGACACATTATATTTTCTTAACATAGCCATAGTTTCATTTAATGTCTCCCCATTGATATCGCAGACACAGACATCAGCTCCATCTCTTGCAAGGAGTATTGCTAGGTATCTTCCCATGCCTGAACCAGCTCCAGTAATAACAGCTACTTTTTCTCTGAACGTTTGCATTAAATTATTGTATATTTATACCTATGAAAAGTATCCTCATTCCAATCTTTCTTCTTTCAATATATTCCTTTGCAGCATTTAGTGAACTTACCTTTGATCAAACCACTGATATTATTGGTAAACCTCAAATCACTGATGGAGATACCATTGTTATGAATGGTATTAAAATTAGATTTACTGGCAGTGATGCCCCCGAAAGTTACTTTTTTGGTAAAACTCAAATTTGTAAAGATAGCGCAGGTCAAGATTGGGAATGTGGTAAGGCTGCAACAGAGAAACTGAAGCAGTTAATAAATAATCAAACAGTCAGATGTTCTGATGAAGGGAAGGATAGGTATGGAAGAACATTAGGAATTTGTCATGTTAGAGATATGGACTTGCAAGCCGAAATGGTTAAGTCTGGTATGGCTGTTGCCTATTTAAGATATTCAAATAGGTATGAACAAGAACAAAACTTTGCTAAGAAAGCTAAAGCTGGTATGTGGAGTGGAGAATTCCTAGAGCCTGAGACTTGGCGCAGAGAAAATAGAAATTAAATAACTTTTAAACTTTGCTGCATAGCCTTTCAGGGCATTGCATTCAAGGCTGCCCCATAAATATCTGCGATCTCTGAAATCTGTTTATCTCTGGGTATACCTGACCCATGTCCTGCTCGCGTTTCGACTCTTAATAAAATAGGCTTTTCGCATCCCTGAAGTTTTTGCAACTTTGCAGCAAATTTATAGGAATGGGCTGGCACGACTCTATCATCTCTATCAGATGTGGTTATCAAGGTGGGAGGATAGCAAACGCCTTGCTTGATATTATGATAAGGAGAATAAGAATATAAATTTTCGAAATGGCTTAGATCTTCAGGCGAGCCATAATCTGACTCCCAGCCCCAACCAATTGTGAATTTATTAAAGCGTAGCATATCCATAACTCCCACTTGCGGAATCGCAAATCCAAACAATTCAGGATTTTGAAGCATGGTAGCGCCAACTAAGAGGCCGCCATTTGAACGTCCTTGAATTACTGTCGATTTAGGCGAACCAATGTCTTTGCTGTGTAAGAACTTTGCAGCATATGCGAAATCATCGAATACATTTTGTTTATTTAAAAGCATGCCTTGCTCATGCCACTTGCTTCCAAATTCTGATCCTCCTCTTAGATTTGCAAGAGCAAATACTCCACCTTGATTCATCCAAGCAAGATATCTTTTCGAAAATCTTGGCAGCAATGCAATATTAAAACCACCATATCCATATAGTAAAACTGGTGAAGAGCTGTCAATCAACAAATCTTTTTTATGGACAACATGAAGAGGAATCAGAGTTCCATCTTGTGAGGGATAGGAAACTACACTTGCTTCGTAAGCATCATTATCAAAATTATTTAACTCTTCCTCCCAAAATTTTTCATAAGCGTTAGTCTTGAAATCTAATTTAAATATTTGCGAAGGCTGAATAAAATTTGTGAAGCTAAAGTATGAGGATGTATCTTCTCTTTTGCCTTCAAGCCCTGAAATTGTTCCCTCAGTAGGCATCTGCAGTGAGCCATATAAAGACCCAGAGGCATTGAAATATCGAACATCTGAAAAGGTATTGTTAAGAAAATTAATCACAAAGTTTCCATTGATCATGTTGATGCTGCTGATGGCGTTTTTCCCCTCAGGTATCACTTCCTGAAAACCTGCTTCTAAATCATTAAAATCCAGAAGAACCACTTTTCCATTTGGTGCCATATGATCAGTCAAAAACCATAAATAGTTTTCACTGCTATCAATGAAAGAGTAGCTTGCAATAAATTGGTCGACTATTGGTATTAGCTCTTGATCTTCATACTTAGCTATGGAGATTAAATTCCTTTCATCAGTGCCTTTAGAGGTGTATAAAATCTTATATTTTCCATCATCTGAAATAGTCAACGACCATGAGAGCAATGGGTCATCTTTGTTCTCTATTATAATCTCATCCTCTTTTTGAGAAGATCCCACTAGGTGATATAAAAGTTTAGGGCTTCCATTAATTGCGGCTAGCTCCTCTCCATCTGGCCGAGGGTATTTTTTATAAAAGAATCCTTTCGAATCTGGTGACCACTCGGCTGAAGAAAATTTTGACCAATTCAGCTCTTCATCCATCACTTCACCTGAATTAATATTCATTATTTTCCAGGTTCTCCAATCCGATCCTCCATCAGAGATAGAAAATGCAAGCCAATTACTATCCGGACTCACACTGGCAGTCGACATAGCAACCGTACCATCATCTGAAAATAAATTTGGATCAATTAGCACTCTTTCTTTGCATGAATCACAGTCTTTAACCAGCAGCTTGTTTTGTTGCCAATGACCGTTATTAAAATAAAAAAAAGTTTTATTTTTAACAACAAAGGGGGTACTTAAATATTCACTAGTCCATATTGACTCTAAATCTTTTTTGATCTCATCCCTGAAATCATTGCTTAAAAAAGACTGAGTATATTTATTTTGCATATCAACCCATGCTTTAACTTCATCACTGGTGAAGTTTTCGAGCCATCTGTATGCATCAAGCACCTTTAGACCATGATATTCATCATAATGTTCCACTTGCCTTGTTTGAGGATGATCATTCACTTGAGAGCAAGCAAACATCACACAAATCGATGTTAAAAGCAGAATACTGTTTTTTAAGTTATAAAATTGATTAACTTGAGTAGAAGTAGTTTCAATCTTTCTATATTTTTGCAAATTTCAATGACTAAATATGGTTAGTGAATTTGGAGTTTTTTTCTAAGAGCTTTAATTGTTGCTGATTGCTGTACTGTTTTAGTTTTAAAAAATAATTCATGATTTTCCTCTAATGTATCGAGGTTATAGAGATAATTCACCATGACGCCTTTTGATTGTTTGATTCCTTTTGCAGATAAATCAGCATTTAAATTTACCTTTTCTAAAATCGCCCCATTGCCTAGATGAAATTTAGCTACAGGGTCATTGGGCAGGCCATCCTCTCTGTCAGAATCTGTAAGATAAATTAAAGCTTGCTTAAGCAGAAGGTCTTCATCCATATTTTCATTTATAGATTTTTCTGTTAGCCATCCTGTAAAGCTAGGAGCAGGGGAAAGTGTGACAAATCTATTCAAGCCTTCATTTTCTTGTTTAAGTTTATGAGCTACATTTTTAATTAAGAAATTGCCGAAAGAAATACCTGATAGACCCTCTTGGCAATTAGATATAGAGTAGAAAACCGCTGTATTAATATCCTCATCAAGAGTGATTGCCCTATCAATTTTTATCACTTCATTAATTGATTCTGGAACATTACTGGTGAGAGCAACCTCAACAAAGATTAGAGGCTCATTGGGCATTAAGGGATGAAAAAAAGCAAAACATTTTCTGTCTTTTGGGGCTAATCGCGCTCTCAGATCATCCCATGAATTTATTTCATGTACCGCCTCATAAGCAATTATCTTTTCTAGTATATTTGCAGGGGTTGTCCAGTCTATACTTTCTAAAACTAGAAATGATGGATTGAACCAATACTTAAATAATATCAAAAGGCTTCTGTCAAAAAATTGTAAGTTTGGACTTTCTTTTTTAAGAGACCTTATTCTTTCTCTTAAGCGAACAAGCTTTAAAGTGCCTTCAGATATAGTGTTTAATCTTCTAAAGAGTTCTCTCCATCGTGGTTCGGAAAGTTGAGATATGATCTCTAGGTTATTTTGAGTTTTATTTTTAGTATATTCATTAGTGGCCTTTAGCAGTGCCTGGCTGTCAATGTCATATTTTTCTAAAATCGCATCAAAGAATTGAATAAACTCTTTGTCATTCAACTCTTCAATTAAATTTGAAAGGTGTTCTGCAAATACCAAAGAGGACACTTCACCACTTTTAGACATGACTGATTCCAATGCCTTGAATATATCATCATGTAAAATGCCAAAATCTTTTGAGCGAAAGTAGCTACTCTTTAGCAGAGACGGCTTCATTATTGACGAAAGTAAGTTCTGAAAAAAGTTCATTTATAATTATGAATTTATCATAAAAATTAGCTAATTTTACAATTAGCTTCCTCATACAAGAAATTACTTCTTCACTTTTATAATTCTGCTTTTTTAATCACATAAAAGAGAGAGTGCATAGAAATGTTTTTTGTGTAACTATTATTAGTTGAATAATGTTTTGTTAGTCAATTCGTTGATATGGAGGCATGGAATTTATCGTGAAAACAGATATAGAAATTGCTAGAGAAGCGGCGATTATCCCGATTGAATCAATTGCTTCTAAGATTGGTATCGCGGATGAATACCTAGAGCGTTATGGCAAGTTTAAGGCCAAGGTTAATCTATCGCTCGTTGATGAGAAGCTAAAAAATAGCGAAAATGGAAAATTAATTTTAGTAACTGCAATTTCACCAACTCCTGCTGGTGAAGGAAAAACTACTACGAGTGTTGGTTTGGTGGATGGGCTCTGCCATGTTGGCAAGAAAGCTATGATTTGTTTAAGAGAGCCAAGCTTAGGTCCATGTTTTGGCATGAAGGGCGGAGCTGCTGGAGGTGGATTAGCTCAAGTAATACCCATGACAGATATTAATCTGCATTTTACAGGTGATTTTCATGCCATTGGTGCAGCTCACAATCTTCTTTCTGCTTTAATTGACAATCACATTCATTGGGAAAATCAGCTCAATATCGATCCGCGAAGGATTACTTGGAAGCGAGTGGTTGATATGAATGACCGATCATTAAGAGATATTACATGCGGTCTTGGCGGCACTACTAACGGTATTCCCAGACAAAGTGGCTTTGATATAACTGTTGCCTCTGAGATTATGGCTGTGTTTTGTCTTGCTTCAGATCTTGATGACTTGAAAAAAAGAATTGGCAATATAGTAATAGGTTATACGAGATCAAATGAACCAGTCAGGGCAAAGCAACTAAAAGCTGATGGGGCTATAACTGCCTTGCTGCAGGATGCATTTCAACCTAACTTAGTGCAAACCCTTGAAAATAATCCTGCATTCGTTCATGGCGGTCCATTTGCTAATATTGCCCATGGTTGTAACTCTGTGATTGCAACCAAAACAGCTCTAAAACTTGCAGATTATGTAGTAACTGAAGCTGGATTTGGAGCAGACCTTGGGGCTGAGAAATTTTTTGATATTAAATGTAGAAAATCAGGTTTAAAGCCAGATGCTGTAGTATTGGTTGCTACAACTAAAGCATTAAAAATGCATGGTGGCGTCAAAAAAGATGATCTGGGCGCAGAGAATGTAGATGCTGTAACCAAGGGCTGTCAAAATCTTGCAAAGCATGTCGAAAATATTCAAAAATTTGGTGTTCCTGTTGTAGTTGCAATCAATGACTTTATTACTGATACCGAAAAAGAGCACGCTGCAATTATTAATTTTTGTAACGGCATTGATGTCGAGTGCAAAATTTCCTCTCATTGGGAAAAAGGTGGTGAAGGGGCAGCAGACCTTGCCGAAGAAGTTGTAAAAATTGCAGATGCCAACTTAGCTAAATTTAAAACTTTGTACGAAGATAATCTACCGCTTTGGGATAAAACTAAATATGTGGCCCAAACCATCTATGGAGCTGCTGACATTATTGCTGATAAAAAAGTTAGGAATCAATTTCAGAAACTAGAGGATGATGGGTTTGGTGAATACCCAATATGTATGGCAAAGACTCAATACAGCTTTTCTACAGACCCATTGTTAATGGGGGCTCCGTCTGGTCATGATGTACCTATCAGGGAAGTGCGCCTTTCTGCAGGCGCGGAATTTATTGTTGTTATTTGTGGTGAGGTTATGACTATGCCTGGGTTGCCCAGAGTGCCTGCTGCAGAAAATATTGATGTTGATGATGAGGGATTAATACAAGGTTTATTTTAGAAATTAAAATTTAAGAGGAGAAAAAAATGAAAATATTATGTGTCTTATATGATGATCCAAAAGATGGAATGCCATCAAGCTACCCAAAAAAGGAGTTACCTGAACTTGAAAAATATCCTGATGGGATGTCATTACCTAGTCCGAAAGGGAGAGATTTTAATCCAGGAGAGCTTTTGGGTTGTGTATCTGGTGAATTAGGCCTGAGAAAGTTTTTAGAGGATGCGGGACATACATTAGTTGTTACCTCGGATAAAGATGCTGATGGATGCACTGCTGATAAAGAATTAGTTGATGCTGATATTGTAATTTCGCAACCATTCTGGCCCTACTATCTAACAAGAAAAAGAATGGAAAGCGCGCCTAATTTGAAGATGGCTATTACAGCAGGTATTGGGTCTGATCATGTAGATTTGCAGGCTGCCATGGATCACAAGGTTGATGTTGTAGAGGTTACTTATTGTAATTCTAGATCAGTAGCAGAACATATTGTCATGATGATACTGGCTTTGGTTAGAGATTATCATAATCAACACAGGATAGTGAATGAAGGAGGCTGGCATATCGCTGATGCGGTAAAACGTTCTTATGATGTTGAAGGCATGCATATAGGCACCATTGCTGCAGGTAGAATTGGCTACGACATGCTAAGAAAAATGCATCCATTCGATGTTCATTTACATTACTTTGATAAACATAGATTAAGTGCAGATAAAGAGGCAGAGTTAAATTTGACCTATCATGATTCTGTTGAATCTTTGGTTGCTGCTTGTGATGTTATTAATATCAGTTGCCCACTTCATCCAGAAACAGAGCATTTATTTAATGATGACTTGATCGCCAAATGTAAACCTGGTGCTTACATAATTAACACAGCAAGAGGAAAAATCTGTGATAAAGATGCAATTGTTAGAGCTCTAGAGTCAGGGCAATTAAGTGGGTATGCAGGCGACGTCTGGTTCCCTCAACCAGCGCCAAATGATCATGTTTGGAGAACAATGCCACATCATGGCATGACTCCTCATACTTCAGGCACTTCATTATCTGCACAAACTAGATACGCTGATGGTGTAAGAGAAATATTGGAGTGCTTCTTTGATGGAGAGGAAATCAGGAATCAGTATTTAATTGTTCAGGATGGTGATCTTGCTGGAATGGGAGCTCATTCTTATACCAAAGGTACAGCGACCGGGGGTTCTGAAGAGGCAGCTAAATTTAAGAAGTAGAAAAAAAGGATGCTATTTGCATGAAAAATAATCTTATTTCTGCCATCGGAGCGTTTGCATGTATTTCTGTGCTTGCAGTCTTAAATTCTATTGATGAAAGCAATTTATGGTTAATACCTCCATTTGGAGCTAGCATGGTTTTGGTGATGGCAGTTCATGAAAGCCCGTTAGCACATCCAAAAAATGTTTTATTTGGTCATATAATTTCTGCTTTCTCTGGAGTCTTTATTTTTGCAATATTTGGTTTTTCCTCCCTGAGCGTCGGTGCCGGAGTTGGGTTAGCAATATTCTTAATGATGGCAACTAAGACCGTTCATCCTCCAGCAGGAGCCAATCCCATTATTGCAATTCTGGGTGCCAAAGGAGCAAGCTTTATTGTAATTCCTGTGGCGGCCGGAGCATTATTTATAGTTCTTTTTGCAATTATCTATAATAAATTATTAAACAGAAAATATTTTACTTTCAAAGATTTAAAGCATTAAAATAAGGCAAAAATACATGCCTATAATTTTGGCTACGATTCATTGTGAGGAAAAACTATTAACACACATTTAAAAGATTTCACTTCAGGTTTCTCCATTGAGGTCCTTCCTAGAACGGCATCGAAGATTGAATGTTTTACGGATATCTTGCCCAAGCATACGAGAGTTTATGTTGCTCACATTGAAGGCGAAGATATTGCATCAATGGTAGCAACTGCCAAAAGGCTGAGCGATGAGGGTTTTGCCGTCATGCCCCATTTCCCAGCCAGGATAATCCAAGATCAAGCTGTACGCTTCAAGATTGGATTTCCATGTATCAAAACGAGGCTGGGGTTGATGAGGCGCTCTTACTAGCTGGAGGCTCAACCAAGCAAGTCGGAGAATATCAATTCCTCGATGCAATTAATTGAATCGGGCTTATTTGATAAAGCTGGCTTCAAGAGATTGCATGTAGCTGGGCATCCTGAGGGTAACAAAGATATCGATCCTGATGGCGGTATTAAGAATGTCTCTGAGGCACTTTCATGGAAGCAGAGCATTTTCTAACAGAACAGATGCTTCTATGGCGATAACCACGCAATTTTGTTTTGATGCTGATGTTGTAAAAAAGTGGGCTGATTCCATTAAAGATAGCGGTGTTGATATTCCTATACATATTGGTATTGCTGGACCGGCAAAGCTTCAAACGTTGCTTAAGTTTTCTATTGAGTGCGGCGTGGGCGCTTCAATGAAAGTTCTTACCAAAAGAGCAAAAGATATTACCAAGCTTATTGCTGCCTTACAAACCCACACAAATCCTAGGAGATTTAGCTTCTTTTAAAGCCGAAAATCCAGAGCTTAAATATTGAGCAAGTCCATTTTTTTCCTCTCGGCGGCATTAAGCAAACAGCTGATTGGGTGAAAGAAATATAAAGCATAAATTGCTCAGAAATTGAGCACGATTTTATGGCATTCAAAATATCTATTCTATCTTTAAAGAAGAATGCTAGCATTCGCGTATGTACAAGTCATCAAAGATTAATTTTAGTCCTCGCGTGTGAGAAAGTCACCGTACTTTAATTCCACCATGAAATACGGAGCGCAAGCTTTTTCAGTTTACAACCATATGTATATGCCAGTCAGTTATGCTGGGCCCGTTGAGGATTATCAAAAATTATTAAACGGCGTTCAGCTTTGGGATGTTGGTGTCGAGCGACAAGTCCAAATTAAAGGTCCTGGTGCACAAGCTTTGGCGCAGTTTTTAACTCCTAGAAATATTAAAAAATGTTCTATAGGACAGGCGATGTATACCCCTCTAACAGATTTTCAGGGAGGCTTATTAAGTGATCCCGTTATGTTGCGGATTGCTGAGGATTGTTATTGGTTTTCGATCTCTGATGGAGACATACTCTTCTGGGTTCAAGCAATAGCAGCAGGGTATAAATTCGATGCGCATGTGGATGAGCCAGATGTCTCTCCACTCCAAGCTCAGGGACCTAATTCAACGAAATTGATGGCTAAGGTTTTTGGAGATTGGGTGCATGACTTAGCTTTCTATCGATTTAAGGAAATAACTCATGCAGGCATCCCAATGGTCATAGCTAGAATGGGTTACAGCAAAGAACTTTGTTATGAGATTTTTCTTCAAGATCACTCCAAGGGAGATGAGCTGTGGGAAATGCTTTGGGAAGCAGGGCAAGATATGAACATCAGTCCAGGCGGACCAAATATGATACTAAGATTAGAGGGCGGAATAGTGAGCTATTTATCTGATGTAGATAGAGCCAATAATCCGTATGAGGTTGGTTTTGAAGCTTTGGTTGATCTTGATCAGGAAGATGACTTTATTGGCAAAGATGCTTTACGTGAAATTTATTCCAAAGGCCCACAAAAGAAACTGATCGGTGCCGAAATTTTAGGTGATCCCATTACTGAAACCAATGCTGAGCACTGGCCTGTTTTTGTTGATGGCCATGCAAGTTGGATCGATGAGCGCTTTGGTTTTCTCACCAAGGCTTAATAAGAACATTTGTTATGTAATTTTAGACATTAAACATGCCATCAGTGGTAATGAGGTAATGATCTCTTCCCCTGATCAAGATCGTCAAGCGATACTAGTTGACTTGCCTTGGTTAGAAAGAGTCAAAAAATGAGCTCAGCTTAGATATAAACTGAGCTCTTAACTTTTATTAATCTGCGTAATCCAGACCTTTGTCTTTTTGAACTTCGCGCTTGTTCGGGTTCACAGACTCCCTAAATGGTATGTCAACGATCTCACCCTCTACTGCGACCCCAGGAGATTCAGAGTATTCATCAGGAAGTCTCACTTGCAACTTGGTTCCAGTCTCTGATGATACCCAGGGAACCCAACCAAGTGCCACGTTTGTCTCTAATTCTGGAGACCACCACGGCGAAGTTATATAACCCATATCATTGCCATCTGTGTCAGCGATTAACCAAAAATCAGGAGCATAGTCGGTGATTTCCTTTCCTCCAAAAATCATGCCCACCATGCGCATTTTAAAAGGAAATTCCCCTGCATCAATAACCGCTCTCTGTCTTTCCAATTCTTCTTTACCAATGTAATCAGCTTCTTTATTACGTGGCACCTGATAACTTAGATTAACTTGAAAAGGCGAAGTTTCATGATCTAGATCTTGACCCCAAGATAAAATACCGGCCTGAATTCGGCGATGATGCGCAGGAGCAATCACCATTAATCCGAACTCTTCTCCTGCCTCTAAGAACCGCATTCCAAATAATTTCAGCATTCTCATGTGCATCACGAACATAAATCTCATAGCCTTTTTCACCAGTAAACCCGGTCTGACTGATAACAACATCTGCCCCATTAATTTTAGTCTCCATCAAACCGTAATAGGGTATATCTCTAAGTTCTTCTCCAGCAAGCTTTGCCATGAGGTCTTCAGATAGAGGTCCTTGAATTTGCAATGGGCAAACATCAATTTCATCAATTACAACATTGTACTTTTTAGCCACATTGACACCTTGAAGCCAAAGCAAGAGGTCACTATCAGAAATAGAAAACCAAAACTCATCTTCTGCAATCCGCAATAAAACAGGATCGTTTAAAATCCCACCTTTGTCATTGCATAAAATAGCGTACTTACCATTTCCTGGTTCTATTTTGGTGGCATCACGAGTTATAACAAAATCTGTAAAGGCTTCTGCATCAGGACCTTTAACGCATATCTGCCTTTCAACAGCTACATTCCACATGGTAACTCGATTGATCAATGCCTCATATTCAACCATGGCTCCTCCGTCCTCAGGCTTAACATAGCCTCTTGGATGGTAGATTCGGTTATAGACTGTTGCTCTCCAGCAACCAGCTTCATGAGATAGATGCCAAAATGGAGACTTTCTTACTCGAGTTGAAATCAATAGTTCAGTGGGCGTTCGACCACTTTGTCTAAGATTATATGGCACCACTCGGTCGCTTTGATCCACGCTTGGATGATTTGGATGTTTCATTGTTATACCCCCCCCTTTATTTAAGTTATTACATTGAAATTATTTAAGCACGCACCTTTTCATTTGTTGGATCATATAAAGATCCTTTGCCAGCTATTTGAACGGTCATCGGATATACGCCATTTCCGTCTTCATTAAAGTATTCTAGTGAAAGCGATTTTCCTGGTACAGCAATATTTTTTGGCAGATAGCCCATCACTACAAATTGTTTGATAGAAGGGCAGTAAGACATGCCGGTAGCATAAGATCTTCGGCCTTTACTATCGACCGGCACTTCGCCAGTTAGTGGATCAATGATGGGCGAGGTCCCTACAGGATACCGTAGGCCACCTGACACACTTAAGTCATCTATTGTCATTGTGCATAAAATTGCACTTGGGTCTTCTTCTCGGTGCAACAAATGTGCAGCTTTACCATGAAAATCAGCCTCTTTAACTAAACGCCTTTCTATAGCTGATTCACATGCATTGTATTCAGTTTCAAGATCTGCTCCTTGAAGCCTAAAACTTTTTTCTAGACGCCGACTGTTAGCATAAGTTTCAATGCCAACTGGAACTACTCCCACTTCTAGCAGAGAGTCATATAGCGCAAGACCCTCTTCACTATCATTATTTAAATAGATTTCCCAGCCGCTTTCTCCTACATAGGAAATACGTGATGCCCAGACATCAATCTTTTTTCCTCCAGATAGATTGAGGGTAAGATTTTTTGCAGCAACAAAAGGAAAGTTTTCTATTGTAATTTCATTAGGATCAATAAAATGACCTAGAGCATTTTTTGCCTGTGGTCCCCATAATCCCAGCGTTGCTATATCGTGAGTACGTATTTTAATATCGGCATCTAGGCCTTTATCATCACGGTAATTACGTAAAGTTAGCCAATCACGATTACCATCGGCACCACCAGTAACTACTCGATAACGATCTTTACCTAAACGAGATATAGTTAGATCTGCATGAACGCCGCCATCTTCATCAAGGAAGTTGGTATAAATCATTCTTCCCTCAGGAGTATCGCCTCCAACTTTTGCCAAAGAAAGATACTCTAGCATTCGCTCAGCATCTTTGCCTTCAATATCCATAATAGGGAAATGAGATAGATTGATCATGCCAACTGAATCACTCATAGCAAGATGTTCTGCGTTAGCAATTTCATAAGGCACGTGCCTACGATCCCATTCATTCTTCCTGATAGGGATTGCTTTTAAATAATTTTCAAGTTTTTGCTGATTACTTTCATAGGCCAAGGCACGTTCCCAGCCAGCGACTTCGTTATCAAAAAATCCACCCAATTCTTTTTCTCTTTGATAAAAGGGACTTACGTATAGCTCTCTGTGACTTATATAAGGCTCTCTAGGATGAACAGCTGGAGTATAGATAGTTTGCGCATTTTCAAAGGACCGAGTTTTCACAAATTCTTTTTCTTTCTGAGCTGGATAAAATCTAGCAATATCAAAGGAGTGCATATCAACCTGAGTTTTACCATGCATCATTGACTCAGCGCATAGTCTCGCACAGCCTGGACCATCTTTTACCCACACTGCCTCACATAACCAGAAGCCTCTAATCTCTGGACTTTCACCAATCAAAGACCCTGCATCAGGAGTTACAGAAAGCAGACCGTTAAATGAACTTTTTTCATCCCAACCCAGCTCATTAAGAATCGGTGTAGTTTCAAAAGCCTTTTCCAACGGCTCTGCAACTTCTTCAAGATCTAGATACCTCATTGAATCGGATATCATTGTTTTTTCAGGATTACCGATATCCTCAGGGTCAACTAGTCGAGGTTCCTTATCTTCATAGTAACCCCATTCAAGCATGCCACCATGCAGCCTACCAGTATCTCTTACGTATGCTGAGTTACCTTGATCACGAAGCAGGGGATAGACAAGTAATTCCTCTGTCCCTTGTATTTCTGGAAGAGGACCAAAAAATAGTAAGGGATGTTCAACAGGCATTAGGGGGACTGGAACACCAGCCATTTGACCCATTAAGGGTCCCCAGATACCTGATGCTATTACAACTTTGTTAGTTTTTATAATGCCTTTATCAGTTTTTACCCCAGCGATTCGGCCATTTTCAATCTCAAAATCTATAGCCGGAGTATCAGTGAATGTTTTTAACGCACCTTTATCTTTTGCTGCTTCAACTGCATAGTTCACAACATCCTGTGAGCGAGGTGTAACCAAACCAGCATCTGGATCCCACATTGCTCCTCGAATGGAATCTTCATCCAGTAGAGGAAATTTTTCTTTAGCTTCCGAGGCAGAGATTAACCTTACATTAGTTCCAAAGGCTTTGCCTGATTCGACCTTACGTTTCAGTTCTTCCCAACGAGCATCGTCATCTTTACGACAGATTTCTAGACCGCCTTTTTTTAAAAAAAAGCCATGATCTTCATAAAACTTTCTACTGAAATTCGTTGCCCAGCAACCAAGCTTGTCATGAGTTGTGTTATAGACAAAGTCTGAAGCGTGAGCAGTAGAAGCAATGTCTGAGGGGATAATGGTAGATTTTTCCAAACCAACAATATTTTTTTGCCCTAGCTCTGCAAGCCAGTATGCAACCATTGATCCTACAATACCTCCAACACCAACAATAACTACTTCTGCTTCTGAAGGAAATTTAGAGGATTGCGCCATTATATAAAGCTCTTAAAGTTATCAAATAATAATCTTAATTTCTTTCGATAATAAGCCCTGTGAATATAACTGTCCAATCTTTATTTGATTATTTTTTAAGGCAAAATTTTGTGTAAAATTTACACAATTTTTAAATCAAAAAACAAAACTTGAATTTCTTTTTTGGTGGTAATTTTTGGCTTTAAAAAAGCTGTTAGTTTTTCTCTCCAAGGAGTATTCTGGCAGCTAATTGAGTATCCATATATTCTTTAAGCTCAACAATTTTTCCATTTTTAATTACGAGTAAAAAATGATATTGATTATTATATGGCTCTCCTGATGCATGCATTGCTTCCCCGTTTACCTCAACAGCAACTCTTTCATTTTCAGCAGTCATTCCAGTAATATTAAATTTAATACCATCTGGAAATGAATCTAGAATGTCTTTAGCAAAATCTATAACCTCTTTTTTAGTCCTTGA
Organism: Gammaproteobacteria bacterium; assembly: GCA_045564035.1. GTDB lineage: Bacteria > Pseudomonadota > Gammaproteobacteria > Magnimaribacterales > D2472 > D2472. The sequence continues at coordinate 17,693 of JBJLIA010000005.1, forward strand.
GCCACTTATAGCATTGGTACCTGCCGTCCAGATAATTGAATCATCATTATAAAAATCTAAATATGTCTCAGCTCCTGAACTCAATGCTTCAAAAAATTTAATAGCAATTTGTTTATTTTCTTTCATTTAAGATCTCACTTGATTATTTAAATTGGAATCAGTAAATAATATAGCAACTAAAAATGATTAATAAGGAGATACACTAATTTGATTTCAAATTTATCAAAGATTTGACGTCTAGAAGTTATGCTTGTTATTAACTATTGATTAAGATTTTTTAAGAGACTTTTTGCAGCAAAAGAAACCAAAATTGCAAAAGGCACTCCTGTTACTATGACTGAAGTTTGAAGGGCGCCAATTCCACCTCCAGCCAAAAGCACAACGGCAATTACACCAAGAGATATTGCCCAGATAATTCTTAATATCATTGGAGGCTCTTCTTTTGTATTCTCTTTCTTTGATGCGGTCAACATCGAGGTAACCAAGGCCCCCGAATCAGAAGAGGTAACAAAAAAAGTTAGAATGATGGTTATTGCAAGGCCCATCAGTAACTTTGAAAAAGGAAACTGTTCTAGGAAGACAAATAGTGAGACAGCAATATCATTATTAATGGCTGTACTTAAAGAATTTGGCTCTATAAATTCTTGATACAAAGCAGCATTGCCAAAGACACCCATCCATAAAAATACTATTGATGATGGAACCAGTACAGTGCCTATGAGAAATTCTTGGATTGACCTGCCATACGATATTCTTGCAATAAATAATCCAACAAATGGAGACCATGCAAACCACCAGGAATAATAATAAAGAGTCCAACCATTTTGCCAAGAAGAATCTAAATAGCCTTGAGTATTGGTAGAGAGACTTAATAAATTTTGAATATAAGAGCCTAAATTTTGAACCAGACCATCTAATATATAGCTTGTCGGACCACCCAAAAAAACAATCGCAAGCAAAATTGTGCATAAAATTATATTAAGTTGAGACAATATTTTAATCCCAACCTTTAAACCCAGAACAACACTTGCTAGGCCCATCAAAGTGATGACAACTACAATTCCGACTGTGCTCATAAAGCTTTCTTCTAGAATTTCCATGTAACCAAGACCAGAGTTTATTTGATTTGCACCCAACCCTAAGGAAGTAGCAATACCAAATATTGTTGCAATAATTGCAATCACATCCAATGAAACTCTGCCCCAAATGTTTTTGGTAAATCTGCCGGAAAAAAAAGAGCTTACTCTAAAAGGTAAATTCTTATTATAGGTAAAATACGCAAAGCAAAGCCCAACCACTCCATAAATTGCCCAACCATGAAAGCCCCAATGCAGGTAGGAAAGATTCATTGCAAGATTTGCTTTATCTGAAAAAGAGGCTCCTTCTTCATGAATTGAATTGGAGCTAAAGTGAAGGACAGGTTCGGCAACTCCATAGAACAATAACCCAACTCCCAATCCAGCACTAAAGAGCATAGCTATCCAATTTATATTTGAAAATTCTGGTTTGGCATCTTCGCCACCAAGGATAATATTTTTATGTTTGCTGAAAGCAAGATATATAACAAAAACTAAAAAACCATTTGCAAGCAGAATAATAAGCCAGCCAAGACCATCAGAAAGTTGCTGCTGAATTTCAGAAAACAACTTATCTGCTTCATCCAGGTTAAATAGGGTTATCCAGATAAACGATGAGATTAGAATTATCGAAAAAACGAAGCGCCTTGGAGCAATATTTTGAAACATTGTGTGTAAAGTCTACTGAATTCAGCCAATCATATACTTAAATTTAAAAATAATGCCTCTTTTTTTGGTATTTCCTTAATATTATGGTTTCTATTTGTTATGGTTTATGTATGACGTTTAAAAACTTAGGTTCACTCCTAAGCAAAAATAAGAATGTAGGTTGTTTTATAGACGGCCCGCATTCTAGATTTCAAAACGTCTTTGTTATTAATAGCGCTGATTTGACTAGATTGCAGGCGCTTTAAAAATACTGCTAAACAAGATTCTTTTACAAATCTTTTTTAGCAAAATATTAATTGAACATATCCCTGGGGGGAGAATATGCTAAATACCATTAAAAAAAGTAACGTAGTCAATAATATTCAAAAGACTTTTAGACATAAAGCTTTTGATAATTTTGGCAGTAAAGTTGTTTCTGCAATATCTGCATTAGCTATCATT
>JBJLIA010000006.1:0-19933 GCA_045564035.1 Gammaproteobacteria bacterium
CAAAAAAATTCTTTGATGGTAATTTTTCAAATAGATTGATACAGCTAGTAATTATTATTTTGATATTTTGTTTGTCAGAATTTAACAATTTAATTCTTTCTTGAATGATTGAATCTGCAGTTGAAAATCTATCATAAGGCAATATTTCTCTTTCAGGATAATATCCAATTTCACTATCATTCATGAATAGCTTGAGTTCATTTTTTATTAATCTAGCCTCTTTATCTGAATCACAAAGGTAGAGAATTTGGTGATTCTGATTTTTTGCAGATTTAGCTAGCTCAAATGCTATGGGTTGGTGCTGTTTTTCTAACATATCGTGCAGTATAATTTGCGCCTATAGAATAATCTTAAAAACAGGAACACTAACATGGATATAAGTTTTTCAGAACAAGATCTTCAATTTCAAGAAGAGATTAGAGCAGGCTTAAATGGCTCAGAATTCCCCTCAAATGTAAGGGAAAAGCAACAAAAGGGTGCAGCCCTTTCAAAAGCAGATATGATTGATTTTCATAAATTTATTCATAGCAAAGGCTGGATGGGCTATAACTGGCCGGTAGAGCATGGTGGGACTGGATGGTCTCCGGTGCAAATCTATTTATTCCTTAATGAACTTGCATTAGCACAATGTCCAACAATTCTTCCATTTGGATTGAGTATGGTGGGGCCTGTAATATACACATTTGGTAACCAAGAACAGAAAGATAGATTTCTACCCGATATTCTTGAATTTAATACATGGTGGTGTCAGGGTTACTCAGAACCAGGCTCTGGCTCTGATTTAGCATCTTTAAAGACTAAGGCTGTTTTAGAAGGTGATCACTATATTGTGAATGGATCTAAGACCTGGACAACTCTTGCTCAAAATGCTGATTGGATTTTCTGCCTGGTCAGAACAGAAACTACACAGATCAAGCAAGAAGGTATCTCTTTTCTTTTGATTGATATGAATACTCCAGGCATTGAGGTTAAACCAATTATTACAATTGATGGAGATCATGAGGTCAATTCAGTCTTTTTTACTGATGTTAAGGTACCAGCTGATCAATTGATCGGTGAAGAGGGTAAAGGCTGGACCTACGCTAAGTTTCTTCTTGCTCATGAAAGATTTGGAATTGCTGGAGTTCCAGTGGTCAAGGTGCAAATTGAAAAATTAAAAAACATTACTGCTGAATATAACGATGCTGATTTATCTAAAAAAATCGCCGAATTAGAGATTGATCTTGCCGCTTTGGAATTCACGGAATTACGAACTTTAGCTGCAATTGCTGAAGGTGGTCACCCCGGCGCTGAATCATCAATTTTAAAGATACGTGGCACTGAAATTCAACAAAGATTAACTGAGCTCTTTGTTGAGGCTGCGGGTCAATACATTCTTCCATATGAGGGTCCTGAAGGGTTTGAATCAAATAGGACACCAGCTGGTCCAGACTATGCAAGTCCATCAGTTGCTCAGTATTTAAATTATAGAAAAACTTCTATCTATGGTGGAAGCAATGAGATTCAAAAAAATATTATTGCTAAAGCTATCTTGGGAGTTTAATCATGAATTTAAATTATTCTGATGAGCAGAATATGCTGCGTGAGCAAGTGCTTAAATTTTGTGAAACTAATTACGACTTTATTGATAGAGAAAAAATATTAGATTCTGATTCTGGTTATAGCGAAGACAACTGGAAACAATTTGCTGAGCTTGGTTGGTTAGCGGTTCCATTCAATGAAGATAATGGTGGTTTTAATTTCGGGCCCATCGAACTTACTGTTTTGTTTGAAGAATTTGGTAAAGCTCTTGTAGTAGAGCCTTATTTAAGTTCTGTTGTAATGAGTGGCACAATTTTAGAGGGATCTAACCATCCTGATAAAACTGCTATTATTGAAAAGATTATTTCAGGCGAGCATCAAGTCTCAGTTGCATATGCTGAACCTAACATTGGATATAATTTTTTTAATTGTGTAACAGCAGTATCCAAAAACGAAGATAGCTTTAATTTAAATGGTTCAAAGTCACTTGTGCTGAATGGTGGTAATGCCAATCAATTCATCGTGCTTGCATCTCATGAAAATTCTTCTGCCCTGGTTCTTGTTGATGCAGATGTTGAGGGTTTGTCTGTACAAAGCTTCAAAACCTTAGATGGTCAGACATGTGGAGAGCTAACTTTTGAAAATGTTTCACTTAATTCAGAGTCAATATTAGCTTTAGGTGAAGATGCGGAGTCTTTATTTAATAAAATGGTAGAACTATCTATTTTGTGCATTAGTGCTGAAGCAGTAGGAGCAATGACTTCCTCATATATGAAAACAGTTCAATATACAAAAGAACGAGAGCAATTTGCTCAACCAATTAGCAACTTTCAGGTACTACAGCACAGAATGGTTGATATGTTTATTGAAACTGAGCTTACTAAATCTCTATTGATTAAGGCTACTCTTCAACTCGACTCAAATGATCCTGAGGCAGGGAACACCATATCAGCATTAAAAGTTCAAGTTGGTAAGGCTGGAAGATTGGTGGGACAACATGCAGTTCAGTTGCATGGTGGAATGGGTGTCAGTAATGAAATGTCAATCGGTCACTACTTAAAAAGATTTACAGCAATTGACTCAATGTTTGGTAATACTCAACACCACATTAATAAATATCAAGCTAAATAATTAATGACTGATCTCACTAAAAATCCTGATTTGCGGTCTCGCGAAAAGATCGATGACTACTTCGGTGATTGGAAGTGGAGAGAGGGTTTAGCTGAGCTCATGGTTCCTATAGTGGGGAGACTCTATAGACATGGTGTTCATATTATGATCTATGGACAATCGCTAGTTAATAAATCCCCAATAGACATAATGCACGCACATAGGTTTGTGAGACAAATTGAGGAGAATGAATTAAGCGAGCTGGAAACTTATCCTTTGCTTGAAAGACTTAGCAAAATGGATTTACCAGATTGCGAAGTTGATATTGGTGAGCTTGCTATGAGATGCTCTTTTTTCAAAGATCTTCAAAACAATCCGAACTCAATAGATGACTATCTTGAAGAGCAAGTCATTTCTGAGGTAAAACCCTCTAACAGGCCTGAGCAGCCGAAAGATATTGTTTTGTATGGTTTTGGGAGAATTGGTAGGTTGATGGCAAGAATGCTCGCACAAACAACTGGTCCTGGAAATTATTTTCGTCTTAGGGGCGTGGTCGTAAGAAAAACTGGTGAAGATGATCTCGTTAAACGTGCAAGCTTGTTAAGAAGAGATTCTGTTCATGGGAAATTTGATGGAACAATCAGAGTCGACCTTGAAAATGAGCTGCTAGTTATCAACGGTAATCCAGTTAAGTTTATTTATGCAAATTCACCTTCGGACGTTAGTTACTCAGATCTGAAGATCAACTCACCTATTGTCATCGATAATACTGGTATATGGCGTGATGAAAATTCACTATCACAACATCTAGCTAGCGGCGCATCAAAAGTTATCTTAACCGCTCCTGCAAATGGTGATATAAGAAATATAGTTTTTGGAGTTAATGACACTGCATTACAAAAATCAGATCAAATCATCTCTGCTGCATCTTGTACAACCAATGCGATAGTTCCTGTCCTTAAGGTTATTAGTGATAATTATGGAATCTTAAATGGGCATATCGAAACAGTGCATTCTTATACAAATGATCAAAACTTAATAGATAATTTTCATAAAGGCGATAGAAGAGGTAGAAGTGCACCATTAAATATGGTGATAACAACAACTGGTGCGGTCAAAGCTGTTGCCAAAGCAATACCAGAGCTAAAAGATAAATTAACTGGAAATGCGATCAGGGTCCCAACACCCAATGTAAGTTTAGCCGTTCTAGTTCTTAATATTGATAAATCAGTTTCCAAGGATGAATTAAATGATTTTTTAAAACAGTCTGCATTTACCAGTAAATATAGGGAAATTATTGGTTACACTAACTCACCAGAAGCTGTATCAACTGACTTTTATTCTAGCCCATATGCAACAATAATTGATTCTCAGGCAACCATAGCAGAAGGCAAGCAAATCACATTATATTGCTGGTATGACAATGAATATGGCTACACTAAGCAAGTACTGAATCTTACAAAAAAAGTTGCTTCGATAGACATGCAAAGATTTCCTAAAGCAATTGAAGATTCAGTATAGAAACAGCTGATATTTCCATTTATAATTCACCCATCTTTTACTGAAGGGTATTGTGTTTAAAACCAAAAAAGGCTTGAATTTACCAATTTCTGGGAATCCATCTTCGGATGTAGATTCTTCTACTGCTGTTAATTCCATTGGAATATTGGGTGCTGATTATGTTGGCCTCAAACCAACAATGATGGTGGATGAGGGCGAAACAGTTCTTTCAGGGCAAAAATTATTTGAAAACAAAAAAAATCCAGGCACTTTTATTACATCTCCATCATCTGGGGTTGTTAGATCTATAAACAGAGGTGAAAAAAGAAGATTTGTATCACTTATCATCGATACAGATAATACTCTTGATCAAGTTCAATTTGATCTTAATAATTATTCAAACTCAATCGATTTTTTAGTTGATAGTGGAGCGCTAGCATATTTTCGGACTCGGCCATATAACAGAATGCCTGAACCAAATGAGCTACCTTCTGCTATTTTTATTAATGCATGTGATACAAATCCTCTTTCTGTTGACCCGCATGAATTAATCAAACTAGACCAAGAACTTTTTAATAAAGGTCTTCATTTCATTCAAGCTATCAATAGTGATATAAAAACTTTTTGCTCTTTCCAAGACAATGCTTTTGATCAATCTGTTCAAGGGGTTAATTACAATCAATTTGACGGACCTCATCCAGCAGGCTTGGTTGGAACTCATATACATTTTCTGTATCCGGTTGGCCAAAATAGAACAGTTTGGAGCATTTCATGGCAAGAAGTTATTTCATTAGGTTTTTTAATTCAGAATCAAATTCTACGTTCGTATAAATATGTTGCTTTTGGTGGCCCAAATACTCATGATCCAAAAATATTAAAATTAAAATATGGATCTAATCTTTCAGAAGTTACGGCTGGTAAAATTTTTGATAATTCAAGAGTGATTTCTGGTTCTGTTTTGCATGGTCATACTGGTGAGAATGTAATGAATTACATAGGTGCATTTGACAATCAAGTCTCAGTTCTACCAGATGAATCAAATGATATTTTGTTTAATTGGGCTATGCCTGGATCAAGACTGCATTCTAAGTTATCAGCATTTATTTCTAGTTGGATTAAACCTAAAAATTTTAAGTTTAATGTTTCTATGAATGGTGGAAATAGGGCGATTGTTCCAGTTTCCTCATATCAAGAAATAATGCCCTTAAATATTCTGATGACACAGCTTTTAAAAAGTCTTGTCACCCTTGATATTGAGCTTGGAGAAAAATTGGGTGTTTTGGAGCTTGCCCCAGAGGACTTAGCGTTAGCGAGTTATGTTTGCCCAAGTAAATATGACTACCAGTCAATTCTTGATTCTAATTTAGAAAAAATGTTTGAGGAATTCAAATGAAAGCTTGGCTTAGATCAGTTAATGAAACTATTAAGCCTAAATTTATGCCTGGTGGAGCTCAGGCTAAATGGTTCCCTATATATGATGCTATTGAGAACTTTATTTTTTCCTCTACAAACAAAACTGCGAATCCAATACATGTAAGAGACTCTATAGACATACAAAGAATCATGGTTATTGTTTGGTTAGCTGCCTTTCCAGCAATGTTCTTTGGAATGTATAACATTGGCAATCAAACTTTAGACTATCTAACACTTGTTGGCTCAGAAAACACGAACGACTGGCATCATATTTTTATTAATTTGGTAGGCTATTCAAGTGATAGCTTTTTAGCAAAAATGTGGATTGGAGCTGTATATTTTATTCCTATATATGCAGTAACATTTGCAGTTGGTATTCTCTGGGAAATTCTGTTTGCAGTAGTTCGCAAGCATGAAATTAATGAAGGACTATTTGTTTCATCAATTTTATTCGCTTTAAGTTGTCCGCCAGACCTTCCATTGTGGCAGGCTGCTATGGGTATAACCTTTGGTATTGTAATTGGCAAAGAAGTTTTTGGCGGAACAGGTAAAAATTTTTTAAATCCTGCGTTGACTGGTAGAGCGTTTTTATATTTTGCATATCCTTCTCAGCTTTCAGGAGATAAAGTTTGGATTGCAGGCCTTTCTGATACAGGGATCACACCTGAAGGATATAGTGGAGCTACTGCACTAGGCTATGCTGCTGAAGACGGCTTACAAGGCTTGAGTGATAATTTTTCATGGTTTGATGCATTCATTGGAAATATTCCCGGTTCTGTCGGTGAAACTTCTGTTATTGCTATTGGAATTGCAGCTGTAATATTACTTGCAACAGGTGTGGCCTCTTATAGAATTATTTTAGGCACATTTTTGGGGATGATTGTCATGTCATCAATTTTAAATATTGTAGGATCAGACACCAATCCGATGTTTCAGGTCCCATGGTATTGGCATTTTGTTATTGGTAGTTTTGCATTCGGCTTAGTCTTCATGGCAACAGAACCAGTTTCAGGCTCTGGAACTAATGCAGGTCGTTGGATTTACGGGGCTTTGATTGGAGTGACGGTTGTATTGATTCGAGTCATTAACCCTGCTTTTCCAGAAGGTATGATGTTAGCAATTTTATTCGCTAATTTATTTGCTCCGGTGATAGATCATATGGTCGTATCTAATAATATTGCAAAACGTAAGAGGGCTCTTTCATATGAATGATTCAGTTTTAAAAACACTTACAGTTTCATTTTTAGTTTGTTTATTTTGCTCATTAATTGTTTCATATGCAGCAGTAAGTCTTAGAGATATGCAAAATCTTAATAAGCTTAATGATCAAAGGATTAAAATACTAAAGACTGCTGCAATTTATAATCCTGACATATCCATCGAATCTCAGTTTACTCGTCTAACACCAAAATTTGTAGATTTTAGTACCGGTGCTCTTTTAGATACCTATGGTGAGTATGATCTAAACACTTATGATCCAGTGTATTTTTCTAAGCAACCGGAGCACTCAACTCCCATACCTGCTTCAAAGGATATTGCGATTGTTAAAAATCAAGAGAATATAGGAAAAATATACTTACTTAAAGATGCCTCCAGTAATCTTGAAAAAGTTATTTTACCTATAAGAGGTTATGGTCTTTGGGGCACATTATTTGGTTATATCGCAATTGATAAAGATCTTAATACAATTAAAGGGCTTGAATTCTATGCTCACAAAGAAACTCCTGGCTTAGGTGCAGAAGTGGATAATCCAAAATGGAAATCATTATGGGACGGCAAATCTATCTACAAAGATGGTGATGTTGAGATTGAAGTTATAAAGGGAAAAGTTGATCCATCAAACAAGATGGCATCTTATCAAGTTGATGGCCTTTCAGGTGCGACATTAACTAGCAGAGGAGTAACGAACATGCTAGTTTACTGGTTTGGTGAAAGTGGCTACAAAGAGACATTAAAAAATATTAATTATGACAGTTAAGCAATACAGAGAAGTTTTAGCAAAACCATTGCTTGAAGAAAACCCCATTACCTTGCAAATTCTTGGGATATGCTCAGCGTTAGCGGTTACCAGCAATCTTTCAGTAACTCTGGTTATGTGCGTTGCATTAACAAGTGTTGTTTCCTTTTCTAATCTATTTATTTCAATTATCCGCAATTACATCCCTAGCAGCGTTAGAATAATTGTTCAAATGACCATTATCGCATCTCTTGTGATTGTTGTTGACGAACTTCTTAAAGCATATGACTATGAGACTAGTAAAAAATTATCAGTTTTTGTTGGATTAATCATCACAAATTGTATTGTTATGGGCAGAGCAGAAGCATTTGCTATGAAAGAGAAACCATTTATAAGTTTCTTAGATGGTTTAGGTAATGGCCTTGGATACAGCATTATTTTAATCGCCGTAGCCATTGTTAGAGAATTATTCGGAGCAGGTACTTTAATGGGTTATGAAATCTTACCCTTGGTGTCTAATGGCGGCTGGTATCCAGCAAATAATCTATTATTACTTCCTCCTAGTTCATTTATTTTAATAGGATTGATGATTTGGGGTATAAGAGCCTATAAAACTGATCAAGTTGAACCAAAAGATTTTAAGTTGTCTGGTCATGCCACAGCTCCTGATCTCTCCAAGAAAGAATTAAATGTTTGAGCATTATCTTAGTATTTTCATTACTACAGTTTTTATAGAAAACATTGCTCTTTCTGTGTTCCTTGGAATGTGCACGTTCATTGCTATTTCAAAAAAAATAGATGCAGCTTTTGGCCTAGGTGTAGCAGTTATAGTTGTTTGCTTAATTACAGTACCACTCAATAACCTTATTTATAACTCTATCTTAAAAGAGGGGGCTTTAGCTTGGGCAGGCCTTCCTAATGTAAACCTAGAATTTGTTGGTCTAATTAGTTACATTGGCGTCATTGCCGCAGCCGTTCAAATACTTGAAATGTTTTTAGACCGATTTGTGCCAGCTTTATATAATGCCCTAGGAGTTTTTTTACCACTCATTACAGTTAATTGTGCAATCTTGGGCGCTTCATTGTTTATGATAGAGAAAGATTTAAAGTTTGGTGAAAGCGTTGTTTATGGACTTGGTGCTGGTGTTGGATGGGCTATGGCAATTGTCGTATTAGCTGGAATTAGAGAAAAATTAAAGTATTCAGATATTCCTGATGGGCTTCAAGGCCTGGGTGTGACGTTTTTGATTGTTGGTTTAATGAGTTTTGGTTTTATGTCTTTTGGCGGTATTTCACTTTAAATTTCTTGATTCGTAACTATATATAACTTATGCAAATTGATTTACTTTTAGGCGTTCTTTCATTTACAGGTGTCGTTTTACTGCTTGTAGGCATAATTATTGCAGCAAGAAGCCAATTGGTTAGCTCAGGTGAAGTCTCAATTGAAATTAATGGAGATTCCTCGAATCCAATTATTGTCCCCTCTGGAAATAAGTTATTGCAAACACTTGCTGAAAACAAAATTTTTCTTTCCTCTGCTTGTGGAGGTGGGGGAACATGTAGTCAGTGTAAATGCCAAATTTCTGATGGCGGGGGCTCTATTTTACCAACTGAAGAATCGCATTTTAATTCTAAAGAAAAAAAAGATGGATGGAGACTTTCATGTCAGGTAGCAGTCAAAAATGATTTAAAAATTACAATACCTGAGGAGGTATTTGGGGTTAAAGAGTGGGAGTGCGAGGTTATCTCTAATGATAATGTTGCCACTTTTATTAAAGAGTTAATTTTAAAATTACCAGAAGGCGAGGATGTTGACTTTAAAGCTGGTGGATATGTTCAGCTTGAGGCACCTGCATATAATGATTTAACCTATAAGTCATTCGATGTTGCCGACGAATATAGGGAAGATTGGGATAAATTTAAAATTTGGGATAATGTAGCTAATAACTCCGAACCCATCATTAGAGCTTATTCAATGGCTAATTATCCAGATGAAAAAGGTGTTCTAAAGTTTAATATAAGAGTTGCAAGTCCACCTCCAGGTTCAACTGATATACCTCCTGGTTTAATGTCTTCTTGGACATTCAATCTCAAACCTGGTGACAAGGTTAGAGTCTTTGGTCCATTCGGTGAATTTTTTGCAAAGAAGACTCCTGCAGAAATGGTATTCATTGGTGGTGGTGCTGGCATGGCACCAATGCGAGCTCATATTTTTGATCAGCTATTAAGAGTTAACGATGACAGAAAAATATCATTCTGGTATGGCGCCAGAAGCCTCAAGGAAATGTTTTATGTTGATGACTTCGATAAACTCGCAGAAACTAATGATAATTTTGATTGGCATGTTGCTCTTTCCGACCCTCAGCCTGAAGACGAGTGGAATGGCCTGACTGGCTTTATACATCAAGTTATTTTTGAAAATTATCTTAAATCACACAAAGCTCCAGAGGATTGTGAATTCTATATGTGCGGACCGCCAATGATGAACAAAGCATGTATTGATATGCTTATCAATCTCGGGGTAGAGCCAGAAAATATTATGCTAGATGATTTTGGCGGCTAAATAATTCTTTGAATCGATTAGCTTTTTCTAAATTAATAGCAATTACAGTTGGTGTAATCTGCATTGCATTAGCTTACAACCATAACAAGTCTTCAACATATCAAATTTCTGGACCCATATATGGAACGTATTGGAGATTAGTTTCAACAGAATATATTCCTGATGCGTTAAAAAAGTCTATTGAAGATGAATTATCAAGAATTGATTTCATAGCATCTAATTATAAAAAATCTTCTGAAATTTCTAAAATAAATGCAGCTTCATTAAATCTAGATATATCTATTTCACCTGAGATGTACTCAATTTTAAGTCTTGCTGAAAGTCTACATGAAATTACTGAAGGTTTTTATGATGTAACATTGGGTTCATTGGTTATCGACAATGGGTTTGGTCCAACTTCTGCAATGGTAGAAAATGCTATACCGATATCTAAAAAAAGATTTGATTTTCTTTCAAATGATTTAATTATAAAGAATGATAATTTTCAATTTGACTTATCATCGATAGCTAAAGGCTATGCTGTTGATTCAATTTCTAAACTACTTCTAGCTGCTAATAGAAATAATTTTTTAATTGATATTGGTGGCGAAATTATAATTAATGGAACTAAGCACGGCTCTCCATGGATCATAGGCATTCAAAACCCATTGAGTTCACAAAATCAATCTATAAAAGAAATTTTAGGAACAGGGTTTTTAGCTATAGCTACATCCGGTGAATATAGAAATAGAAAAATTAGTGATATTGGAGAAGTTACAAGTCACACTTTTAATCCCTCCACTCAGTTATCTATAAAAGATAAATCTTACTCAGTCACAGTTGTATCTGAGCAATCATCCATGATGGCAGATGCATGGGCTACAGCCTTGAATGCTTTGGGGCCAGAAAAGGGGATAAGCATTGCAAATGCTCAAGATGTCGCAGTTATGTATATAATGCAAAAAGAAAATATGATAATTAAATCTAAATCTTGGAATTATAGTGATTGAATTTCTTACAGTTTTTTTATTAGTAACATTTTCTTTTGTTGGTATAGCAATAGGAGTGATTATAAAAAATAAGCCTATTTCAGGAAGTTGTGGGGGTATGGCAAATTTAGAGGATGGTGCGCCTTGTCAAATTTGCGGGCGCACCACCATAGGGGATTGTAAAACGAGTTAGAATTGATTCATTGTATTGTCTTCACCTGAGGCTTTCAGAGCTGCATCACCAGCAAAGTATTCTTTATGATCATCTCCCATATCTGATCCAGCCATATTTTGATGTTTGACACATGCTATGCCTTGACGAATTTCTTTTCTTTGAACACCCTCAACATAACCTAGCATCCCTTTGTCACCAAAGTATTCTTTAGCAAGATTGTCAGTAGATAAGGCTGCGGTATGATAAGTTGGCAAAGTAATTAAATGATGAAAAATGCCTGCTTCTCTAGCTGCATCAGCTTGGAATGTTTGAATTTTTTTATCTGCTTCTAAACCAAGCTCTGTGACATCATAAGTCTCATTCATTAAGTCTGCTCTATCATAAGATGACATATCTTTTCCAGCTTCAGACATTGCATCAAAGACTTGTTGTCGAAAGTTCAGGGTCCAATTGAAAGATGGACTATTGTTGTAAACAAGTTTTGCATTTGGAACAACTTTTTTAATTTCATCCATCATGGCTCCAATTTGACCTATGTGAGGCCTTTCAGTCTCTATCCAAATTAGGTCAGCTCCATTTTGTAAACTAGTGATAGAATCTAAAATACAACGTGCTTCTCCCGTACCTTCCTTAAATCTATAAAGATTGCTTGGCAACCTTTTTGGTCTAACAACTTTTCCATTTTGATTTATTAGCACATCACCATGGTTTAGGTCACTATGATCTAGCTCTTCGACATCAAGAAAAGAATTATATTGATCACCTAAATCACCAACTTCGTGAGTGATAGCTATTTGCTTGGTAAGCCCAGCACCCAATGAATCAGTTCGAGCAACTATTACCCCATCGTCAACACCAAGCTCAAGGAAAGCGTATCTAACAGCATTAATTTTTGCTAAAAAATCAGCATGTGGAACTGTAACTTTTCCATCTTGATGGCCACATTGTTTTTCGTCTGATACTTGATTTTCAATTTGTATGCAGCAAGCTCCCGCTTCAATCATTTGTTTTGCCATTAAATATGTAGCTTCTTCATTACCAAATCCAGCATCAATATCAGCAATAATTGGGACAATATGAGTTTCAAACGAATCAATTTTTTCTTGAATTTTGCTTTTATCGGATCCATTAGCTTTATCAAGCTCTCTGAATAATCCACCAAGCTCTCTAGCATCAGCCTGTCTTAAAAATATATATAATTCTTTGATCAATGATGCGACTGAAGTTTTTTCATGCATTGATTGATCTGGCAAAGGTCCAAATTCAGATCTTAAAGCGGCAACCATCCAGCCTGAAAGATAAAGGTATTTTTTTTCTGTAGTACCAAAATGCTTCTTGATAGAGATGAGTTTTTGTTGTCCAATAAAGCCATGCCAGCAGCCGAGTGATTGTGTATATTCACTAGAATTAGAATCATAAGCATCCATATCTCTTCTCATTAAAGAAGCTGTATATTTTGCAATATCAATCCCAGATTTGAATTGATTTTGAAGTCTCATTCTTGCTGCATATTCAGGTTTGATAGAAGCCCAATTTGGCTCATTGAATTCAGGAATTGAGTTAAGTTTTTCTAGTTCAGATGAGAAGTTAGTTTTTGACATTAGATACCCCTATATATGTAGTGCATTTGAATTTAATAACTATTATTTGTCAATAATTTCTATGAATCAGGTAATAATAGTACCTACAGGTATAATTATTCGTAGTAAAACTACAGAATTTAGGATTTTGCTAGTTTTGTGGCTATTCCAAGATAGTTTAGAGGAGTAAGTTTTTTCAGCTTCCTTTTGGATTCATTGCTTATCTTGAGATCATTTACGATGGTTAGGTAAGAATCTTGATCAATATTTTTACCGCGCGTCTTAGCTTTTATCTCTTCATAGGCATTATCATGTCCCTCTAGCTTCATCACTGTCTGAAGTGCCTCTGCTAGAACTTGCCAATTATCAGAAAGTTCTTTGCGAGCATGTTCTTTATTGGGTTGAATTTTGCTTAGGCCGCTCAAACAAGATGAAATTCCTAAATAGCTATACCCAAATCCAACACCCAGATTTCGTAATACTGTTGAATCAGATAAGTCTCTTTGAAGTCTAGATTTCGTTAATTTTTCAGCAAAAAAACTCATTAACGAGTTTGACAAACCAAGATTTCCTTCAGAGTTTTCAAAATCTATTGGATTAACTTTATGCGGCATAGTGGAAGAGCCAACTTCACCCTCTTTAAGTTTCAATTTAAATATATCGTTAGAGATATAAATCCACATATCTTGATTCAGATCTATCAAAATATTGTTAATTCTTTTAATACAATGAGAAATTTCAGCAATGCCATCATGAGGCTCAATTTGTGTTGTAATAGGATTTTGATCAACCCTAAATGATGATAGAAATTTATTGGTCTTAGATACCCAGTTAATATTTTCATCAGATAAATCTAGGGTATGAAAATTACCAGTAGCACCCCCAAACTTTGCTAGAGGCCTCATTTTTTTTAATATATCTTTCTGCCTTATTAAACGTTGCTGAAATACTTTAACCTCTTTGCCAAGAGTGGAGGGTGAGGCGGCTTGTCCATGAGTTCTAGCTAGCAAGGGCAAGGATGCCCAAGATTTTGATTTTGAGTTTAAATCTTTAATAAGGACATTCAATTTTCTTAGATATATATCTTTAGCATCTCTAAGTAATACAGCATAAGACAGTGAATTAATATCTTCACTAGTGAGAGCAAAGTGCACTAAATGTTGATATTTTTTTAGATTAGAAAATTTTATCATCTCTTCTCTAATAAAATACTCTACAGCTTTCACATCATGATTTGTTTGTGATTCAATAACTTTTATTCTTTTTGCTGAAGTTTCATCAAAACTATTTTTAATTGCTAAAAGATTTCTCTTAGCAGCTGAAGATATAGATTTAAAGTTTTTACCACATTGAGTTGTTAAAAAAATGATCCAATCTATCTCAATTTCAAATCTAGTCCTGTTCAAATTAGATTCTGAGAAATTATTAGATAACTCAATAATTTTTTGACTATAACGATTGTCGAGTGGTGAAATTAATTCTTGATGTTTCATAGGGTAAATTATAGCTAGTCTTTCAATGCTTTTGCTATTATGCCTCCCCCTAAACATTCATTATTCTTATATAAAACAGCTGACTGACCAGGCGCAATTGCTCTCATTTTTTCAGAGAATAATATCTTTACTCCATTTTCTAAAAAATGTGCTGTACATTTAACTGGCTGGCCTCTGTGGCGAACCTGAACCTCACAATCAAGTTTCTTTGGAATAGTCATCTCATTGATCCATTTCATTTCTTGCATCAGCAATCCATCGCTCATTAGCAAGTCATTAAACTCTCCCTGACAAACATAAACTTCATTCAATGTAATGCTCTTATCATAAACATACCAAGGTAATTCAGGCTTATCTTTTACACCTCCAACATTTAAACCTTGTCTTTGTCCTTGAGTGAAAAGAAGTGCGCCAGGATGAACGCCAACAATGTTACCATCTGAGTCCTTTATATTTCCACTTTCAAATTTAATAAACCTTTTAAGAAAATCTTTTAAATTCCTTTCCCCAACAAAACAAATTCCCACAGAATCTTTTTTATCATAATTAACAAAGTTATTTTTTTCTGCGATTTTACGAACTTCACTTTTATTTAGTCCTTCAAGGGGAAATATACATTTAGCAAATTCTTTTCCACTAACTTCATGGAGGAAATATGTTTGATCTTTGTTAAGGTCCTTTGATCTCATTAATACAGCGTGATCATCTTTGTACGCAATTCTTGCATAATGACCAGTTGCGATATGATCAGCACCAATTTTGAGCGCATAATCTAAAAATGATTTAAATTTTATTTCTCGGTTGCATAAAATATCAGGGTTAGGTGTTCTTCCTTTTTCATGCTCAGAAAGAAATTCCTTAAAAACCTTATCCCAATACTCATCACTAAAATTAGCTTTATGTAGAGGTATATCCAGTAAATCGCAAATTTTTGAGGCATCATTAAAATCAACTTCAGATGTACAGACTTCACCAGGTTCATTTTGCCAATTTTGCATAAACAAACCCTGTACTTTATATCCTTGTTTTTGCAGCAAGTAAGCTGCCACAGAAGAATCAACTCCACCGGACATTCCTACAACAACTGTTTTTTTTATATTTGTCATATTTTATCTATAAACCCTAATTTAAAAGGTTTTTTTAGAGTATAATTCTTCAAAATTTTACAATATATTTTCGTTTGAAAGAGGATAACATGGGTTATAAACATATCAAGATTCCAGAACACGGCTCAAAAATTACATTAAAAGATGGAGTCCTTCAAGTTCCAGATAATCCAATTATCCCATACATTGAGGGCGATGGTATTGGAATTGATATCACTCCTGCAATGATTGATGTTGTAGATGCAGCCATAGAGAATGCATATGACGGCGCTAAAAAAATATCTTGGATGGAAGTTTATTGTGGTGAAAAATCAACTCAAGTTTATGATGCTGATACTTGGCTGCCTGATGAAACTATTGAAGCATTGAAAGAATATATTGTTAGCATTAAGGGCCCTTTGACAACACCAGTTGGTGGAGGCATAAGATCTTTGAATGTATCTCTCCGTCAAATGCTTGACCTTTATGTTTGCTTAAGACCAATCAGATATTTTGCAGGTGTTCCAAGCCCAGTTAAAAATCCATCACATGTTGATATGGTAATTTTTAGAGAAAACTCGGAAGATATATATGCTGGTGTAGAATTTGAAGCAGGATCTCCAGAGTCAGATGCAATGGTCAAGGTTCTCCAAGAGCAATTTGGTGTAACTCAAATCAGATTCCCAACAGATGTTGGCCTTGGTGTTAAACCAATATCTAAGCAAGGAACAGAAAGATTGGTAAAACAAGCTCTTGATTATGCTATTAAGAATAATAGATCTTCAGTCACACTAGTTCATAAAGGTAATATTATGAAATTCACTGAAGGTGCTTTTAGAGATTGGGGCTATGAATTAAGTATGAACTCTTATGATGGCGAGCTTCTAGATGGAGGCCCATGGGTCACAATAAAAAATCCTAATAATGGAAAAAATATAATTGTAAAAGATGTTATTTGCGATGCTTTCCTTCAACAAATACTTACTAGGCCTAAAGAATACGATGTTATTGCGACTATGAATCTTAATGGTGATTATGTATCCGATGCATTGGCTGCTTGTGTTGGAGGTATTGGTATAGCTCCAGGAGCAAATATTGGTGATGATTCAGCATTATTTGAGGCCACTCATGGCACAGCCCCAAAATATGCAGGTCAGGATAAAGTCAACCCAGGTTCGCTAATTTTATCCGCAGAAATGATGCTTAGGCATATGGGCTGGGTCGAAGCAGCAGATCTTATAATTAGTTCAATGGAAGCAGCCATCACCGATAAGATGGTTACCTATGATTTTGAAAGATTAATGGATGGTGCTAATTTAGTTTCTTGTTCAGGCTTTGCAAAGGAAATGATTAAAAGAATGTGAGGATTTTTATCTCTTCAGAATCGTCCAATGGTTCAAATGAATTAGGTGATACTGGTACTCTTGTTCTAGATGATAAGCCAGATTTAAAAGAACCACCAATGTATCAAGTCGTTCTTTTAAATGATGATTTTACCCCTATGGAATTCGTTGTTTATATACTTCAATCAATATTTGGATATGACCACGAAAGATCCTCTCAAATAATGTTGGCTGTTCATACAAAAGGAAAGGGTGTCTGTGGTATATTTCCTAAAGAGATTGCTGAAATGAAATCTCATGAAATTAACGAGATGGCAAAAGCTCATGAGCATCCTCTTATTAGTGAAATTGAACCTTTAACAGACTAATGTTTAGCAAAGAATTAGAACAATCAATAGCAAATTTATTTGATCAAGCACAGGATCAAAATCTTGAATATCTAACGATTGAGCATCTACTATTGATGCTCATTTCAGATTTTGAAGTCAGACAAGCTCTTGAAACGAATGATGTAAACTTAGCAACTTTAAGAGAAAATCTTGAAGAGCATGTTAGGGATAATACACCTATTAAAGTTGATAATAAAAAACCTGTTCAACCAACATTAGGATTTCAAAGAGTCCTGCAAAGAGCAGTCTTTCATGTTCAATCATCGGGTAAGGGCGTTGTAAAGCCAATAAATTTATTGGTTGCTATTTTTTCTGAAAAAGAATCTCATTCTGTGTTTCTTTTATCAAAACAAGGAATCGGAAGACTTGATATTGTTTCTTATATCTCTCATGGTAAGCCAGAAACATCAGGAGATGCATCCGAACAATCTCAGCTTGAAGATCAACCAGAGGCTGAATCTCAGAAATCTGAACTTGAGTTTTTAATCGATCTAAATCAGCTTGCCTCATCAAATAAGGTTGATAAATTAATAGGCAGATCGGACGAAGTAGCTCGCATAGTTCAAATTCTTGCTCGAAGGACAAAAAATAATCCTTTGCTTGTTGGTGAGTCCGGTGTTGGCAAAACAGCTATAGCGGAGGGTTTAGCCCATTTAATCAATGCAAAAGAAATTCCTGAATTTTTATACGAATCAAGATTATATTCTTTAGATATTGGTGCTTTAATAGCTGGCACTAAATATAGAGGTGATTTTGAAAAAAGACTTAAATCTGTTTTAAAATTTTTAGACGATCAAGATAATCCAATTTTATTCATAGATGAAATTCATACAATTATTGGAGCAGGTTCAGCATCTGGTGGTAGTCTTGATGTATCTAATTTATTAAAGCCTGCTCTGGGCAAAGGAAAGCTTCGCTGCATAGGTTCTACTACATTTCAAGAATATCGAGGTGTTTTTAACCAAAATCAAGCGCTCTCAAGAAGATTTCAAAAAATAGATGTTCTCGAACCCTCTGTTGATGAATGCATTCAAATACTTGACGGTTTAAAAGATAATTATGAATCACATCATAATGTTAAATATTCACATGAATCTATTAACTCAGCTGTGACATTATCAAAACGTTTTTTAAATGATCGGTTTCTACCAGATAAAGCTATCGATCTGATAGATGAGACAGGAGCTCTGCTTAATATCTCACGCTCAAATTCAAAAAAAATAACTGTAAAACAGATAGATATCGAGAAAACTATTTCAAAAATCTCGAAAATTCCAGAGCAAACTATCTCTAGCCAAGAATCAATCAATTTACAGAAATTAGAATCTGACCTCAAAACTGTTATTTTTGGTCAAGATACTGCTATCAAGAGCTTAGTTAACGCCATAAAATTATCTAGAGCAGGGCTTAGAGATGACAATAAAACAATTGGATCATTTTTATTTGCCGGCCCTACTGGGGTAGGTAAAACTGAAATTACTACTCAATTAGCAAATATGATGGGTATCGAGCTTGTAAGGTTCGATATGTCAGAGTACATGGAGAGACATACAGTATCAAGACTTATTGGAGCTCCTCCAGGATACGTGGGATTTGATCAGGGAGGACTGCTAACAGAAGCGGTTGTTCAAAATCCTCATTGCGTACTTTTACTTGATGAGATTGAAAAGGCTCATCCCGATATCTTTAATTTATTACTACAAATAATGGATTCTGGAGTTTTGACTGATAATAATGGGCGAAAAGCAGACTTTAGAAATGTCATTGTAGTCATGACAACTAATGCCGGCGCTGATTTGCTGGAGAAGAAGAGTATAGGCTTTAGTGATCAATCCAATGAATCTGATGCACTCTTATCTCTGAAAAAACTATTTTCTCCGGAATTTAGAAATAGATTAGATGAGATCATTCAGTTTAATTATCTACCAATGAAGGTAATTCTATCAATCGTTGATAAATTTCTTACAAAACTTCAAGCTCAATTAGATGCTAGAAATGTAGAATTAATTTATTCTAGAAAAGTTTTAAACTGGATTGCTGAAAACGGTTATAACAAAGAAATGGGAGCAAGACCCATGGAAAGGTTTATTACAAATAAAATTAAGAAGCCTTTAGTTGATAAGGTACTATTTGGTGAACTTAGTAAGGGTGGTCAAATCAAAGTTGATTTAGTTGCTAATGAAGTAAAATTTAGCGCTAAAAAGAAAACAGCAAAATCTAAGGCTTAACGACCTCTAAAAGTAATCCTACCTTTTGTAAGATCGTAGGGAGTCATCTCAACTTTAACCTTATCTCCAGTTAAAATTCTGATGTAATGCTTGCGCATTTTGCCAGATATATGAGCTTCAATAATATGATCATTTTCTAATTTAACTTTGAAAGTAGTGTTAGGAAGAGTTTCGATAACTTCTCCTTCAAATTCTAGGTTGTCTTCTTTTGCCATGAATCAATATTTTACACTAATAAATACAAATATTGAGCCAAGAACTTAGGTATTTATTAGCGCCCTTATAATAAGTCTAACTCCTCTATTATATGATTTACAAAGATCGAACTTTTATTTTGATAAAAATCTTTAATAATTGAAAATTCTTTTTCTGTATAGTAATTTAATATGCCGTCTTCATAACTGTCTCTTTCTTGCAAATGATTCCAATATCTTTTTATCAATGGTGTTTTATCTGTAATGAGGCAATTTTCAAGTTGAAGATCTTTCAACCTATTAAATAAACACATCATATTTATATCTATATGAGAAAATGTTTTATAAAAATATTTATTATCTTTTGATAAACGATTCTCAAAATTCAATAACTCACTTGCAAATTTTTTTACA
>JBJLIA010000007.1:0-19450 GCA_045564035.1 Gammaproteobacteria bacterium
AAAATATTATGCACATTGGAGAAGCAACTGCACCCCTAGGATTCAACAAAAGCATTTGGGCAAGGGAACAAGCAACTTATGGAGTTAGATGGACCTATAATTTCTAGAGTATTTTCACCAACTTAAAAAGCCTCGATATTCGAGGCTTTTTTTTGCACAATTGACACATAAAACTATATATTTTTTACACATATCTTGCATACTAATATTTGATACATTTTTAATTTCGGAGAAAAAATGAAAAAATTATTTACAACTTTTATGGCAGTTTTTTTGATGTCATTTCAATCTTTGTCAGCTGATGGATATATAGCTTCATATTCAATAAAGGTTTCTGATGTTCAAACCTTTGCCAAATCATTTGATGAGCTTATGACTTCAAATTTTGGTCAGGAGTTTCCAGGCACAGTCACCTTAGGGCATTTTGCTTTCAATGGTTACGATGATGCTTCTCACGCTGTGGTTATTAGTTATGATTCAGAGGCTGATATGGCTAAAGGCACTCAAATGTTTTATACCCCTACATTTGGAAAATTTCTCAATGATGTTCAATCGATCTCTGAGCCTATTGAGCAATCCCTCAACAGAAAACTAATAAGTGGTGGCAATAATAACCAAGCAGATAACAGTGTTTATACAACCTATTACATGTCAGTAAAAAATCCTAAAAAATATGCAGCTGCATGGTCTAAGCTTATTGATGCTCAGGTTGAAGATGGCAATATCTCAGGTTCCTATGGCTTAAGAGCACATACTCATGGTGATGTTAACTATTACACCCACTATGTTTATACGGGCTCTTCAAATATTGAGATGGCCGTTGAGGAGCAAAAAAATCTTATGCAAAGCGAATCTTTTAAAATGTTCTCAAAAAATGCTAAACGTGAGGTAAAGAAAACAACAATGATGGTTGTTATGGCTGCTTACAACTATCCAAATTCGTAGAGGTTAAAAAATATGAAAAATTTATTTTTAATTAGTTTATTAGTTTCAAGCTTTTTCGTTCACTCTCAAGAAGTGCCTGATCCTATTAGAGCCGAATATTTGATGTGCAACTTAAATGATGGAAAAAGTTTTGATGATTTTATGAAGTGGTCTAAATCTTGGAATAAAGTCATGGATGCTACCGATGAATCTGGTTACGATGCGGCTGTCATGGTTCCTAGATACCGCTCACCACTTACAGATTTTGATATGTTTTGGGTTGGTCACACTGACACAACAACAAATCTAGGTAAAGCATTAGATAATTGGTTCGGTGATGGTTTTAAGAGAGTAAGAGACTCTATACCTGTAACTTGTGTTCAAGCATTCAATGCTGTGCAGTGGGTCCTAGAATCTAACTTCGCCCCTGAGGATTTATCAAATGCTTATCCGGTATCTTATCGTTACTGTAATTTAAAAGAGGGTAAAACTCTTGAGGATGCTTACATCAATCTTAGCAATCAGATGAAAATTTCTCATGAAGCAGGCATTAGAAATAGTGCTCGTTTAATCAGACCTAGTAATGGAGCGCCAGCTCAGCTTGCTGAGTATGATTTTGTATTATCCTATGGTTCGCCTGATTGGGAGGAATGGGGTAAAACCATTGATCACTATTGGTCGGAAGTAAATAATACTGATGAGAATAAAATGGTCAAAGAAACATATTCTTGTGAAAACTCAAGAATGTATTCTGGGACTTTAATAAGATAAAACAATATTTAAGGAAAAATTATGAAAAAGTTATTACTTTTACCCCTGTTATTTACAATGTTTGCAGCTGCAGAAATCTATGAAGATTTTACTCCCTCACAGGAACCCATGGAGCTTACAGTTGTTGCAGTACAACCAAATTATGTCGAGACCTATCTGACTAATCTTAACCGGACTTGGGTACGAGCCATGAATGTGCAAAAGAAATTAGGCTATGTAGAGGATTTCAATGTATGGACTTCTTTAAGTGTTGCTGATTCTCCCAATGTTTGGATTACGGTTCAATATAAAGATTTAGCATCAATGCAGGCAACTGAAGAAAAAAGTAAAGCAGTTGAGGCTGAACTAGAAAAAATGTATGGAGATAATGAAGTCGAGTTAGAGGAAATTTCTAAAGGTTATGAAGAGATTCGTAAGATGATTGCTCATCACATTATCTATAGAGTTGATTTTAAAAAATAAAATTTTTTAATTAATTGAAGAAGAGGGGGTCGTGAGATCCCCTTTTTTATTGTATGACACCATTTATGTCATACTTTGAAAAAAACTCCCAAATTATTTGACTCGCATTAGGATCTTTAATTCTTGCAAAGATCGATCCTGGCCATATGTGCCCCGCACCCTGAACATAAAGATGAATATTTTGTGTTTGGTTTAAACAGTTATCAAATAGATAGGTTTCAGTCCAAGATGAAGTTCCTGGAATAATTCCTGGCACAGCATGAATGAAGTCATCACATGAATTGTTGATTCTCCAGTGCTCCATCACATCCATTACAGGTTTCATTATGACGCTTAACCCAGCGTATGGAACCACCGTGTCGGATGAGCCGTGAATCTGTAGAATTGGTGTAGGTTTTCTTGCATTGCATTCGTCATATGTTTCAAAGGACATTGATCCAGTTACTGAAGCAATAGCTGCAAAGCTAGCATTTAAATTACATGCAAGATGAAAGCTGAAAAAGCCGCCATTGGACATACCAGTTGAGTAAATTCTTTCAGTATTTATAGAGTATTTATCCACAAGCAGATTAATTAAATTATCTATAAACTCCAGGTCGTCATGTTCACTAACTGACCAACCACCCATGTTCCAGTAACTTGTTCCTCCGATATCATCTAGCGCATCTGGATGAACTAAAATAAACCCATTGGCATCTGCTTGAGAGCGAAGATCTCCATAATTCATTTGCTCGTAAGCGTTGCTCCCATACCCATGAAAATTAAATACAAGTGGTTGTTTGATAGAGTCGTTATAACTTGAGGGGACGTAAAGAATAAACTCTCTTGTAATATCTTTGTAGTTAATCTCTCCATTTATTGTTCCTTTGGCTTGAGCATTAAGGTTATTCGTTATTGAGTTTAAATATGGCGCAGGAGAGGGTTCAGGAATTGGAGTTTGGATTGATGAGTTTGGCTGGACAGCCTCTGCAGAAGATTCACCACCTCCGCCACCACATGAGGTCATTAATATAATTAGACTTATAAAAAATATATTTCTTTGGTGCATTCTAATGAATTCTAGACTGTTATTAATAGGTGTCAAAATTAATAATCTAATAAGATTAATTTTCTTCTAGCCATACATTTTTATTTGTTAGACTATACCTTTATTTTTATTATATTAGCGAGAATATAGTGCCAGAGAAATATATCAACAAGGGATCATTATCAGTTTCATCAGACCTAGAAGCATTTCTTAGATCCGAGGTATTACCAGGATTAGACTTAACTGAAGAGCATTTTTGGACAAGCCTAGAAAATGTTATCAATGAATTTAGTCCCAGAAATAGAGAATTACTGGATGTCAGAGAATCAATGCAGGAACAAATTGATGCTTGGCATCTGGCTAACCCTGGGCAAGAAAAAAATTTAGATATTTATAAAGATTTTTTAAAGGACATTGGTTATCTCCTCCCAGAAGGCGAAGACTTCAATATTTCAACGGATAATGTTGATCCAGAAATTGCCAATATTGCTGGACCTCAATTAGTTGTTCCAGTCATGAACGCAAGATTTGCTCTAAATGCTGCTAATGCAAGATGGGGAAGTCTTTATGATGCTTTGTACGGCACCGATATGATATCTGAGGAAGATGGCGCTTCAAGAGCAGGTGCATATAATCCTATACGTGGCGACAAAGTTATTGCATTTTCAAAGAATTTTTTAGATGAGCATTTCGCGCTTAATAACGCTACCTATTCAGATGTTGGTTCTTTCTGTATTAAAGAGGGGCGTCTTGAAGTAGGACTAAATAATGGAGAGAGTGTTAGCCTAAAAAATAGTGAGCAGTTTCAAGGTTATCAAGGTTCAGCAGATCAACCTTCAGGAGTATTGCTTAAAAATAATAACTTGCATGCTGAGATTCAAATTGATCCAAGTCACTCGGTTGGAGCAACAGATCCTGCTGGTATTAAAGATGTGTTGCTTGAATCTGCCATCACAACCATTCAAGATTGCGAAGACTCAGTTGCAGCAGTTGATGGCGAAGATAAAGTAGCTGTTTATAGAAATTGGCTAGGCTTAATGAAGGGGGATCTAAAAGAAACTTTCATCAAAGGGGGCTCCGAAATGACTCGCTCTCTGAATCCTGATAGAAGTTACATTGCACCAGACGGATCTAACTTTCAACTCTCAGGACGAAGTCTTATACTTGTAAGAAATGTAGGACATTTAATGACTAATCCTGCAATTCTTGATCAAGATGGCAATGAGGTTCCAGAGGGCATCTTGGATGCAATGTTCACCATTTGCATTGCCACACATGATTTAAATGGAAATAGCGACCTTAAAAATTCCCAAGCAGGAAGTATTTACATAGTGAAACCAAAAATGCATGGTCCTGATGAGGTGCAATTCACTTGTGACCTATTTTCAGCCGTTGAGAAGTCATTAAATCTTGATCAGCATACTGCAAAGGTTGGGATTATGGATGAAGAGAGAAGAACTACTGTAAATCTTAAAGAATGTATTCGTGTCGCTAAGGATAGAGTCATCTTTATTAATACAGGTTTTTTAGATAGAACTGGAGATGAAATTCATACGAGCATGGAAGCTGGCCCAATGATTCTCAAAGCAGAAATGAAACAGCAACCTTGGATTCTTGCCTATGAAGACTGGAATGTTGACTCGGGCCTCGAGACTGGATTCAAAGGAAATGCCCAGATAGGTAAGGGCATGTGGCCTATGCCAGATGAAATGCTAAATATGTATGAAACAAAAACGATGCATCCAGAATCTGGAGCAAATTGTGCTTGGGTCCCTTCGCCAACAGGCGCAACTATTCATGCAATGCATTATCATCAAATCTTGGTATCAGATCGCCAACAAAAATTGCTTGAACGCACTAAAGCAAGTCTTGATGATATTTTAACAATCCCAGTGATGTCAGATCCAGGATCTTTATCTGCAGAAGATGTTCAAAAGGAGTTAGACAATAATGCTCAGGGCATATTAGGTTACGTGGTTCGATGGGTAGACCAAGGAGTTGGATGTTCCAAAGTGCCTGATATCAATAACTTAGGACTTATGGAGGATAGAGCTACTTGCAGAATATCCAGTCAACACATTGCAAATTGGCTACATCATTCTATTTGTTCCGAAGATCAAGTCCTTGAAACCATGAAACAAATGGCTATGGTAGTTGATCAGCAAAACTCTGGCGATCCAACTTACCAACCCATGGCACCATCCTATGATGGTGACGCATTTCAGGCAGCTTGCAATCTAGCAATTCAAGGAAGAGTTCAGCCCAGTGGATACACTGAGCCCATCTTGCATGAAATGAGATTAAAAACTAAAGCTTAATGAAAGCTTACTGGATCACCAGATGTCATGTTCATAATTCAGATGAATACGATGAATATATTAAGTTAGCAGGACCAGCAATCAATAAATATGGAGGCACCTTCTTGGTTCGAGGTGGAGAGCAGATTGAGCTAGAAGGAGGTCCCTACGAAAGAACTGTATTGGTTGAATTTAATTCTATGAATGAAGCAAAGATTTGCTATAAATCTAATGAATATCAAGAGGCTCTTAAATATTCCTCAAACTCATCTAACCGCCATGTCGTTTTAGTCGAAGGAATTAATTGATGAGCGACCGATTTATTTTAAGAACTTATTGTAGTTGCTTAATAATCTTTGCGCTCAATTTATATTCTGAAGAACAATCTGATGCAGATAGTTTTTTTGGACGAGAGGCGCCTGCTTATCCATCTCCAGATCACCTAATCGGATGGATAGATTCAAGGCAAATTCAAAGCTTGAATGGTGAATGGAGTTACATAGTTGATCCAATGAATAATGGCTTGCCTGAGTCATCTTTTTTTGGTGGATTTCCCAAAAATAAAATTCAAAAAACGGGAATGGAGTTGATTGAGTACAATTTTGAAACCGCATCAAAAATTAATATTCCAGGAGCATGGAATGCTGAGGATGAAAAACTATTTTTTTATAGAGGACCTGTTTGGCTCTATAAAAAATTTAATTTTTTACCTAACAAGAAATCCTTAGCCCATCTTTATATAGAGGGTAGCAACTTCACTACCAAAATATTTCTTAATGGTTCTATTGTTGGAGAGTTTGAAGGTGGCTATGTCCCATTTAATTTCGATATTTCCAAGTATTTAAAAGAGGGTGAAAACATTTTGTTGGTGCAGACTGACAATACTCTCAGCGAGTCTTCTGTTCCAACTCAGAAAACAGATTGGTGGCCATGGGGAGGAATTGTTGGCGATGTTTATATTGTAGAGACACCAAAGAAATTTATTCAAAATGCATATCTTCAACTCGATCCAGAAAATTTCTCTCAGGCTTTATTTAAACTTGAGATGAATCAGGAATCTTCAGGGCAAAAGGTTAAGCTTGAAATTCCTGAGCTTCAATTTGAAGACGAATATATTACTAATTCTTCAGGCTTAATTAGAGAAAAAATCACAATCACACCTCAGCTTTGGGCTCCCAGGAGCCCTAAACTATATAAGGTAATTATTTCTACTGCTAGTGAAACCATTTCTGATGAAATTGGCTTTCGCTCTATCAAGACCCAAGGCCAGAAGTTATTTTTAAATAATCGCGAAATTAAATTCAAGGGCATTGCAATGCATTCTGAGCCCATTGGTATTGCAGGGCCGGCCTTTTCAAAGGCGCATTTTCAAGTCCTGCTATCAACTGCCAAAGATCTAAATATTAATTTTATTAGAGCAGCACATTATCCATATACTCGTCATCTTGCTAAGGTTGCTGATCGATTTGGGTTAATGCTTTGGGAGGAGGTGCCTGTTTATTGGAATATTGATTGGAATAATCCTCAGACGCTTGATATAGCAAAGAATCAAATCTCACGATTAGTTCAAAGAGATCAAAATAGAGCATCTGTAGTAGTTTGGTCTGTTGCAAATGAAACTCCGTTATCTAACGCGAGAATGACATTCTTAAATACCCTTCTTGCTGAGATAGAGTTAAATGATTCATCACGCTTATCAACTGCTGCTCTATTATCTGGGAGTGAAGAGCAATTTAGATCTTTGGTTCTTGTTCTAGCATTGCAGGGGGCTAAATCTAATTGGGTTAGCCCAAAAGAAAAAGCTATTTTTGAGTTAATTCTTAATCAAGCCAACATACCAATTAATAGCAAATTATCTTTCTCCCTTTCAATTGATGATCCTCTTGGGGAGAGTATTGATTTGATTTCTTATAACGAATACTTTGGTTGGTATTACGTAACATTTTTTACTGATCAGATGATGATTTCTGAAGGCACTCTCAGAAAATTGATGTTTGAAGTTATGCCAGATATAAAAATCAGCTCATCCTATGATAAACCAATTCACATTTCTGAATTTGGTGCTGGTGCAAAGTATGGAAATCGTACAAATAAAATTTGGTCCGAAGAATACCAGGCCACACTTTATAAACATCAACTGGAAATGCTTTCTAGTAATCCGCAAATACAAGGAATCAGCCCATGGGTCTTTAAAGATTTTAGAGCTATGCTAAGACCTTTACCTGGCATTCAAGATTTTTATAACAGAAAAGGGTTAATTGATGAAAACGGAAATAAAAAAGAAGCTTTTGAAGTTTTAGCCGATTTTTATGAAAATAAATGGAATAAATAAATTTTGCTAAATTAATTATATTTTTTTACTCAAAAGTGTTGACACCATTTCCTAATGGCGTATATTTAATAGACCAACTCGGACCGACTTACAAACAACTGCAGACGGGAGTAAGAGAGAAAGAGAAGGAAGAGACGAAGGGCGAAAGCGTAACTAAGAGTCGACGATAAAAAAGAGCTTAGTGACCCACCAAGGAGGAAAGAGAAAGCCTCCAAGGAGCTAAAGAGATTCTCACTTTAGACCCCTTCCAATCTCGAACTGAAAAGACAGAGCCTAGCTCTGTTTTTTTTTGCCTGTAATTTCTTGGATATAATTATAAGTATATGCAAAATAATAAAACAGCATTAATTGTTGAGGGTGGAGGGAGCCGGGGGGTCTTTTCTTTTGGAGTAATAGATTCATTTATTAAAGCTTCTTATAACCCATTTGATATTCATCTCGGTGTCTCAAATGGAGCTGTTGTTCAGCTTTGGTATTTACTTAAAGTTGCAGATTACAACTTGGATAAAATGTTGTTTTCTGCATCAAAAGACTATGTTCGATATTCCAACATTCTTTTAAATAAAAGCATTATGGATTTTGAAAAACTTTACCAAGATGCTAATAAGGTTTTTCCAATAGATTTTGACCGATTGCAAAATAATTTAGTAGGAAAAAAATTTTACGTTGTAGTGTCTGATGCTGAAACTGGCAATCCTGAATACATTGAGCTCACTAAAGAAAACTATATAAATGAAATGCTAGCAACTGGTTCTTTGCCTGTGTTAATGAAGAATCCAATTTTATTACAGGGTAAAAGAAAATATGATGGCGGAATTACAGATCCAATTCCAGCTCAAAAAGCATACGAGATGGGAGCGAGGGAGATTGTGATTATCCGAACATATGAAAAAGCATTTATTAGAAAAACTAAACTAGAAAATCATGTTGCCGCTTTCGCTACAAGATCATATCCAAATATTTCCAAGGCATTAAAAACTAATACAGCAACCTACAATTCAGCACTTGAATTTATAAATAATCCACCAGTCGATTGTAAAATTACTCAGATTTGTCCTCCTACAAGATTAGCCACTAAAAGGGCTACAACCAATATCAATATTATGAAAGCTGACTATCAGGTTGGTATTAATTGCGCAGAGAATTTTCTAAAAGATTATATTTAGCTAGCTTTATTTTTTTTGCTCAACCAGGCTGACATTCTGCCTCCAAGAGGTGCATGAAGCTGCTCTTCAAGAGATAATACAATTTCAGATAATTTATTTAGATCTATATTTGTTTCATATCCCATTTGATGCAGCATGTTTGCAACGTCCTCTGTGGCTAGATTTCCAGCAGCACCAGGTGCAAATGGACATCCTCCTAAACCACCAATACAGCTATCAAATTTTCTTATTCCTTCGTTTAAAGCTGCACATACATTAGCTAAGGCCATCGCTCTAGTATCATGAAAATGACCAGACAATATTTCATGACCAAACTCACTTACACATTTTTTAAATAAGAGCTCAACGCTTGATGGGTTGGCAGCGCCAATGGTATCTGCAAGAATAATTTCATCCGCTCCTGATAAGAGCATTTGGCTTGCGATATCTAAAACTACATCGCTATCAACTTCGCCCTCATATGGACATTCCCATGCAACAGATACATACGCACGAGTTTTTAATTGAGAGCTCTTTGCTTCATTTAAAATATTGCAAGAACTTGAGATCGTTTCATCAAGACTCATGTTAATATTTTTTTGATTCATTGTTTCAGTGGCAGAAGGAACAACAGAAATAATCTTTGCGCCTGCAGCTCTTGCGAGCTCAAACCCTTTCAGGTTAGGAACTAAAACAGAAATTTCACAGTTATCAATTTTTAGGAGACCCTGCATAATTTCAGTGGCTCCATCCATAGCTGGAACCGCTTTTGGATTAACAAAGCTCGCAACTTCAATACCCGGAAGATTCGCTTCTATCAATTGATTGATTAGTTTTAAACGATCATGAGGAGCAAGAATGGTTTTTTGATTCTGCAGACCATCTCTAGGACCAACTTCATTTATGAAAACAAAATCTGCACTCATTTCTTTATCTCAATTATTTGCTGTTCATCTAATTTAATTAATTCATCTTCAGAAAACTCTAACCATTTTTCTAAAACCTCTTTAGTGTGCTCTCCAAGCAGAGGTGGCGCAAGAAATTCTTCATCTTCAACTGAAGATAGTTTAATTGGATTACCAGGAATTTTTGCAGAACCTCCTTCAGGATGAGGAACATCTACAAGCATATTTCTATATTGAACTTGCTCGTCATGAATTGCTTGTTCTAAATTATTCACTCTGGCACATGGAACAGATTCATTTTCTAATTTTTTGAGCCAGTAGTCAGAATTTTCTTTTAAAAGTTCTTTTTGAATAATTGACTCTAATTTATCCTTATCTTTTTGTCTTTCAAAAGCCGTTTCATAGATTGGATCTTGCAATTCAGGATTTTTAAATATTTTTAGCAATCTTGGCCAGAACTGATCACCCACTGCAGCTATGACAATAGGAAAATCTTTTGTAAGAAATGAATTGTATGGCATGTGAACAAAATGCGAGTTGCCAATAGGCTCAGGAACAATACCGGACATTGTTTGCATGGTTGCCATATAGTTCAACATTGAAATCTGACAATCTAACATTGAAATGTCTACATTTTGACCAACCCCTGAATCAGCTCTATCAATTATTGCTGCCTGTATTCCCATGACCGCAAACATACCACCTCCCAAATCACCAATTGGAATTCCAGCCCGCATAGGTTCTTGGGCTGAGAGCCCAGTAATTGACATACCCCCTCCTAGTGCTTGAGCAATCTGATCAAATGCTGGTCGTTGAAAATTAGGACCCGATTCACCAAAACCACTTACAGTGCATGTAATAATTCTTGGATTAATCTTTTTTAAATTCTCAAAGTCTATTTTTAATTTTTTTGTTACTCCTGCTGAGAAGTTACTTAATACAACATCAGCTTTGGTTACAAGCTTATAAAATATTTCTAATCCCTGAACGTTCTTTAAATCAATTGCTACGCTTTTTTTATTTCTGTTAAGAGTGTAAAAGTATGCACCCATTCCATTCAAAGAATAATTAGAATCATTTTCAAGCAGGCGTCTTGTGCCTTCGCCTTTGATTGGAGGCTCTACCTTTATTACTTCACATCCTAGATCAGCGAGTATCATTCCACCATATGGACCGGAAAGCATATGGGTTAAATCAAGTACTTTGATATTATTTAATGGTTTTTTCATAATTGTTGCTTAACATTATATATCCTCTTAGATGAAGAAAAATATAGGTTTAAAAAACCTATATTTTTTTTGTTATAAATCGTTTAAAGCCCCTTAATTACTGCATTTGTTTTAATACTTATTTTCATGTATAAATTAGATATATAAGTTTTTACTGAGGGGTAGAATATGACTTTTTTCAATATTTTCAATAGATTTATTTTTGCTGTTAGTTTTCTTTTTATATCAATTAGCTTACTTGCTGAGCCAACTTTAGAGGAGGTCGTAGTATCTGCTCGAAAGGTTGATGAAAATTTGCAAGATGTTCCAATAGCCATGAGTGTTTTTACCTCCAGCGATATTGAAGATGCCGGAATAGAAAGACCTGAGGATTTTATTGCCTTAACCCCTAATGTTGTAATGGCAAATACCGTTAATGTTGGAGACACTTTGGTTACGATAAGAGGTCTGACTTCTACAAGAGATGCTGAATCAAATTTTGCATTTGTTGTTGATGGAGTGCTACAGACTAATCCAAATGCTTTTAATAGAGAGCTACTTGATATTGCGCAAATTGAAGTACTTAAGGGTCCACAGGGCGCGCTGTATGGAAGAAATGCTACTTCAGGGGCAATCCTGATAACAACCAAAGCTCCATCAGGAGAATCAGAAAATACTGCTGTGGTTGGAATGGGAGTTAATAACTCATCAAAATTGCAATATGTTAACTCCGGAATGTTGGGTGAAAACGTTTATACAAGATTTTCAGTCAGTACTCGTGAAACTGATGGAGAACACACGAACATATATAGCAATTCTCAAAATGTTGATTTCTTTGAAGACACAACTGTTCGTGGCAGGATCTTGGTTGATAATGATACAAACTCATGGGATTTCAGAGCAGGTATAAGTGAGGCTAATGGCGGAACAATCAATTTTAATGCAGTGTTTGCTCTTCCAGCATTCCAAGGTTTCGGAACTCCGGGCGCAGATCAATTCTACAAGGATGTTAATTCGCATGAATTTGCTTATATGTTCAATGTTCCTCCTGTTAATGAACAAGAAACAGCAGACTTTTCGCTAAAATATACTGAAGATTTAGCTAGTGGAAGAGAGTTAACAGCAGTTCTTGCTTACAATCACTTGGAAGAATTTTTATTATCGGATGGAACCTCTGGAGCTTTTGGGGGTTATTTTTTTGTCCCAGCATGTGCCGCATCTAATACAGCTAGTAATTTAGCACTTATTAATTCTTTGCCTCCTGGATTCTCATTTGCTGCGCCAGGCACAGCACCATCTGCAGCAAATTCTGTTTTAGGACCATATCTTCCTCACACTTGTGATGGCTATCAATTTCAATCTAGAGATCAAGATGATGTATCAATTGAGGTTAAGCTAAGTAGTGATCAAAGCGAATCAACAAGATGGTTGATTGGAGCATACTACGCAGAAATAGAAAGAGATGTAGCTGTATCTTATGGTGCAGATCTTGGAAAAGGATTTGAATATAAGTCTTATGTCCCAGCTTCGGGCAAAAATCCTACAGACTTAATGTTTGATGATAGTTTTTATACCGACGTCTTCTCAATTTTCGGCCAATATTCAGTCGATCTTTCAGATGTAACTGAGTTATCTTTTGAGGGCCGTTATGATAAGGAGAAACGTTCCGTAAATAATAATGTTCCTGGTGCTGCGGCTGCTTTGTATTATGGTGGAGGTCAGCCCATTAACCCTGCTATGGCTGCGGTGGGCGATTCAATTCCTTCAAGAGAAAAATCTTTTGATCAATTCCAACCTAAGATCTCTTTGACCACTCAAGGTGAAAATACAACTGTATATGCATCTTATGGTGTTGGATTTAGATCTGGCGGCTTTAATTCTTCTGGAAGTGCTGCAACAATTGATTTTTGGCTTAATTCTGGAAACCCTTTTGGTTTAGGTGTTGTAGGTGCTGGGTTAGGTGTTTCTGATACTTTTAAGAAAGAAGTTACTAAATCATTTGAGCTTGGTTTTAAGGGTAGATATTTAGATGGAAGACTCGAAGTTAATGGAGCTATGTTTGAAACAGATGTTGATGATAATCAATTCTTTGAATTCTTTGCAGGTCCATGGGGCTTATTAAGGGTAGTAACAAATATAGATCAATTAGATATTTCAGGCTCTGAGTTAGACTTTAAATATGCTCTTACAGATAACATACGTATAGATGGTGGGCTAGGTTTCACTGATGGAGAAATTAAAAAGAATGCGCATCGTCCAAATACTGTTGGTAATAATGCGCCTTTAGCTCCTGAGCATACCTATAATCTAGGGCTCCAGTATGAAACTTCATTTTCTGCAAATTATGATTTAGTTCTAAGAATGGATTATATGGAAGTGGGTGAGACCTGGTTCCATACTGTGCAAGGCGATCAACAGCCATCAGTATGGGGTGCTTTACTTGCTTTTCCAGTAGTGCCCTCTGACATGTCAAGATCGGTAAGAGACCCTTATGAGTTAATAGATTTTAGAGCGTCACTAATTGGTGAAAATTTAAGCCTAACATTGTGGGGTAGGAATATTACCGACGAGCAATATTTAGCTGAAATTATCCCAGCTCCTGAGTTTGGCGGATCGTTTATTCATGAAGCACCTTATGCAACATACGGCATAGACTTAAAATATAACTTTTAATTAAAGGATTAACATTTTATGTCTTATCGGTTGGGTGTCGATGTTGGTGGAACTTTTACCGACTTTTTATTAATAAACGAGTCGGATGGCTCTACCTATACAGCAAAAGTTCCATCTACGCCTGAAGATTCCTCTATTGGAGTCCTCAATGGCGTTGCTAGAATATGCGATCAGTCTGGAGTTAATCCAAAAGATATAAAATTAGTTATGCACGGTACTACCGTTGCTACTAATGCTGTTCTCACTGGCAACGGAGCAAAAGTGGGTTTATTAACAACTCAAGGCTATGAAAGTGTTCTGCAAGTAGCGCGTTCTTTTTGTCCTGGAGGTTTAGGGGGCTGGGTTAGTTTTATGAAGGGTCCATTATTGGCTCCCTTAGAACTTACTTATGGTGTAAAAGAAAGAATGGATGCTTCAGGAGAAATTTCTACCCCTCTTGATGTCGAGCATCTTAGAAAACAACTAAATGCTCTTAAAGAAAAAGGAGAGGTTGAGGCTTTAACTATTAGTTTTGTTAATTCTTATATTAATGATGAGAATGAAGTGCGGGCTGCTGAGATTGCTGCTGAAATTTTTACTGATATTCCAATATCTATCTCTAGCGAGGTTATACCTGAAATGCAAGAGTATGAAAGAGCTGAAACCACTGTCTTGAATTCTTATGTTCGACCTCAAGTTTCAAGCTATGTTAATAATTTACAAGCAAGTTTAGAGAAATCTTTAGGTCATGATGTTCAGCTATCTATCCTTAGATCAGATGGTGGTCTTGCTTCAAGCCGATCAACGGGTGATTCGCCCGTAAATCATTTAATGTCAGGACCTGCTGGAGGTGTAGCCGGAGCAATACACTTTTGCAATCAAGCTGGCTATGAGAATATTTTAACTTTTGATATGGGTGGAACCTCAACCGATGTTGCATTAATTCAGAATTCAAGAGCTAAGGTCCGAAGAGAAACTTTAGTAGGTGATGTTAGAGTTAAAGCTCCATCAGTCGATGTTAGAACGGTCGGTGCGGGGGGCGGCTCAATTGCGTTTGTGCCAGAGTTAACTAAAGCTCTTAGAGTAGGGCCTGAATCTGCTGGTGCAGTTCCGGGTCCGGCAGCTTATATGAAAGGTGGAGACCAGCCAACAGTTTGTGATGCTAATATTGTTCTAGGCCTTCTTCCTAGTGATGTGCAA
Source organism: Gammaproteobacteria bacterium (assembly GCA_045564035.1). Taxonomy (GTDB): domain Bacteria; phylum Pseudomonadota; class Gammaproteobacteria; order Magnimaribacterales; family D2472; genus D2472. The sequence goes on from JBJLIA010000007.1 coordinate 14,924, forward strand.
CTTGGTGGAGACATGGTTATTGATAAAAAAGCAGCTGAAAAAGCTGTGCAAATCATTGCTGATGGCATTGGTGTAGATCTAATGGAGGCAGCAGAAGGAATCATTAGAATCGTAAATGAGTCAATGTTTGGAGCATTAAGGCTCGTATCTGTTGAACAAGGATTTGATCCAAGAGATTTCGCTTTAGTCGGTTTTGGTGGGGCTGGCCCTCTTCACGCTAATGCATTAGGTATTCTTTCTAATTCTTTTCCAGTAATCATTCCTCCGGGACCAGGCGTTTTATGTGCCTATGGTGATGCGACCACTCAAATTCAAGACGAAGCTTCAAGATCTTATTTAGCCATGGCTGAAAATATAACTACAGAAAAATTTCTTGAAGATTTATCAGACCTGAGAGAGAAAGCATCCCAGTCACTTATCAAAGATGGCGCTGATGATTCAACTCTTGAGGTCACCTATCAAGCAGATGTTAGGTATGCAGGTCAAGCATTCCAAATAACCGTTGAGTTTAATGAAAAAGAATTTGAAACAAAAGGCATTAAATTAATTACTGATGCATTTGATGATGAGCATTATCAATTATTTACTTTTAAATTAAATGATGGTCATGAAATACTAATGATCCGAGCAATAGTAAAAGTTACACAAGCAGAAATTAATTCCTCAACAAACACATCTTCAGAAGCTTCCTTAAATGATGCAGTGATCCAAGACTCACGTTTTTACCATGAATCTGAATGGCACGATGCAAAAATATATGATCGAAATAAGTTGCATGCAAATCATTTAATATCAGGACCAGCGATTGTCTCAGAGATGGATTCTACTACTGTAGTTTTGCCTAACCATGAAGCTGCTGTTGATGAAGTCGGTAACTTAATTATTAATCCAAAAAAATAAATATGTCAGCAAGAATTATTGAAACAAACGAATCCCCACTCAAAACAATTGATGTAGATGGGATTACAGTTGATCTCATTGAGAATGCTTTAAAAAATGCTCGTGAAGAGATGGATGCATTAGTAAGTAGAACTGCTCTGTCACCCGGTATTAGAGAGCAGGGAGATTGCTTTCCAATGATTGCTAATCGAGAAGGCAAAATGGTAGTGGGTCAGTTTGGCTCTTTTATTCATGGTTTTACTGAGGCCTATGACGAGGAAATCGAAGAGGGTGATATTATTTTAACCAATGATCCTTATATGTGTAATGCAGCTGTATCTCATCTTCCAGACTGGATGGTCTTAAAACCAGTGTTTAGAGATGGTCGACATATTGCTTGGTCAGCTATGTTTGGTCACATGTCTGATAACGGCGGCATGGTTCCTGGATCTATTCCAACCGAAGCAACTACTATTTTTCAAGAGGGAATTCGTATACCTCCTATTAAACTTTATAAAAAGGGTGAGCTTCAATCAGATGTTTTAGAATTAATTTTACACAATGTTAGGACATCTCAATGGAATCGATTTGATCTCAATGCTTTAGTTGCTGCATGTAATACAGCAGCAAAAAGATGTAACGAAATTGCTGATAGATTTGGAGATGATATTTTTTGCTCAACCATGAAGATAATGTTGCAGCGTAACTATGATGCTATGAAGCATATTATTTCTATGTTTATTCCAGAAGAGCCTAGAGAATTTTCTGATTATATTTGTGACGATGGTATGGGCATGGGCCCTTATAAAATTCATTGTAAAATGTGGCGAGAAGGGGATGTAGCAATTTTTGATTTTGAGGGCACTGATCCCCAGGCTCAAAGTTCTGTTAATTTTTATTTAAATGAAGACATGTTCAAAATGTTCTTTGGCTCTTTCACGATTAATGTGGTTGATCCGCAAATTGTTTTTAATGATGGTTTTTACGATCTAGTTGATGTGAGAATACCGCAAGGAACTCTCTTAAAACCCAATTATCCAGCTGCACTCTCAGGCAGAACTCATGCGCTTGGAAGAATTTTTGATGTTCTCGGAGCCCTGCTAGGAATGGGCGCACCAAATGAAATGTTGAATGCTGCAGGATTTTCAGATTCACCTCATTTATTTTTCTCAGGATATGATGATAAAGGAGAATGGTTTCAATTATTTCAAATTGGTTTCGGTGGTGTTCCGGGCAGACCCATTGGAGATGGTCCTGATGGCCATTCCTTATGGCCATCCTTTACCAATGTTCCAAATGAATTCGTTGAAGCATATTTTCCACTGCGAGTTGAGCAATATGAATTCATAGTTGATTCAGGTGGTGCTGGTCTTCATAGAGGAGGCAATGGTTTGTCTGTTGCATACAGATTCCTAGTTGATGGTCATATAGGTATACATGATGATAGATGGTTAACTTATCCCTGGGGAGTAAATGGTGGCAAGCCTGGTATGCGTTCTACTAAATTACTAGTTAGAACTGATGGCTCCGAAGAATATATACCTGCAAAATGTGAGGATGTAAAAGTGCAAAAAGGAGATCTTTTGTATTTTAATACCTGGGGCGGAGGAGGCTGGGGTGATCCCTTAAAGCGTGATCCTCTCATTGTAACTGCAGATGTTTCAAAGAAACTTGTCTCTGTGGAAGGGGCTCGGAGATATGGTGTTGTGATAAATGATGATCTTACTTTAGATAATGAGGCAACAGAATTATTAAGAGCAGAAATGTCCAAAGATACAGTGGCTGATGAAATGTTTAATTTTGGTGGAACAATTGAAGATATTAAATCTAAAAGCTTAGAAGAAACTCATTTAGAAGCACCGGTTTCACCAACATTTATAAATCAATAGCCTTTGACTAAACTGGAATCGCATTTAACAGGAATGAGAGATTTTCCAGCTCTACTCGTAGTTGACATGTGCCGAGCATTTACCGATCCATCGTCACCTCTTGGTTTTGAGTGCGATGATTTAATTCAGGCAAATATTGATTTAGTTAATAAATTTAGGTTAAACAACTTTCCAGTAATTTTTACAACCACTGTTTATCACAATGAATCTGAAGCAAGTGTATTCCGATCCAAAATTCCTGCTTTAAATATTCTTGAACCAGGCTCTGATGCAGTTTCTTTTAATGCTGATTTGTCGCCATTAAAAAATGAAGTTTTAATTGAAAAAAAATTTGCTAGTGCATTTTTCCAAACTAACCTTATTCATTTCCTTGAAAAAACGAATATTAATTCGATTGTTGTTTGCGGTGTTACAACAAGTGGTTGCGTTAGAGCAACTGCTGTAGATTCTTTGCAAAACAATCTACCAACTACTATTGTTGAAGATTGTGTTGGAGATAGAGATTTGGATGCGCATAAAGCAAATTTGCATGACTTACGTTGTAAATATGCTGATGTAATTCACTCACATTCAATTTTTAAATAATTTTCTAAATTAATTATATTTTTTACTCAAAAGTGTTGACACCATTTCCTAATGGCGTATATTTAATAGACCAACTCGGACCGACTTACAAACAACTGCAGACGGGAGTAAGAGAGAAAGAGAAGGAAGAGACGAAGGGCGAAAGCGTAACTAAGAGTCGACGATAAAAAAGAGCTTAGTGACCCACCAAGGAGGAAAGAGAAAGCCTCCAAGGAGCTAAAGAGATTCTCACTTTAGACCCCTTCCAATCTCGAACTGAAAAGACAGAGCCTAGCTCTGTTTTTTTTTGCCTTTAAAAAATACAAGCAATTGATGTGCGGATATCTCATTTTAAGATTTAATGGAGTATCATGCCGATTACATGATGACTAAAACTAAAATCATTGCCACAATTGGCCCAAGCACTAATAAATATAAAGATTTAAGAGACCTGCATTATGCTGGTATGAATGTAGCCAGGATAAATATGTCTCATGCCACTCATGCTGATGCTCTTGATATTATTCAGTCAATTCATAAGCTCAATAAAAGACAATCTGATAACTTCGGTCCATTAGGAATATTATTAGATACTCAAGGGCCAGAAATTCGAACAGGAATCAACCAATCAGATATTGATCTTCAGGCAGGCGATATTGTTAATCTAACAGTAAGAGATGATATTGATGTAGAAATTTCCTCTATAAAAATTAACTATAAAGGGCTTATTAAGAGCGTAGATAAAGGATCTAAAATAAGTATTGATAATGGCTTGATTAATTTCCAAGTTTTAGCCAAGGATAATGAAAATCTCAAGTGTAAAGTTCTTGACGGAGGCACTTTAGGAAGCAAACGTCATGTCAATTTGCCTGGAGTAAGAGTTGACCTTCCGTCAATTACTAAAAAAGACCGAAAGGATATTAATTTTGGTATTAATCATAATGTTAGTTTTATCGCTTTGTCATTTGTGAGATCCGCTGGAGATGTTTTAACTTTAAGATCTATATTAAAAAGAAAAAAGTCAGCGATAAAAATTATTGCAAAAATTGAAAATCAAGAAGGTCTCGATAATATTCATGAAATTACCCAAGCTGCAGATATTGTGATGGTTGCGAGAGGGGACCTAGGCATAGAGACAGATCTTGCTGATCTGCCAAACATTCAAAGAAGAATTATGTATGCAAGCGCAAAGTGG
>JBJLIA010000008.1:0-19279 GCA_045564035.1 Gammaproteobacteria bacterium
GCAAATTATCAGCAGCTTGAAATTATTCGAGACTGGAATTTTACAAATTCTTAACAATGCAGATTTTAGCTTTTGATTTTGGCACTCAACACATTGGTGTTGCTGTTGGCCAAACTGTTACGAAGACCTCTTCTCCCTTGATTATTCTTAATGTTGCGCGTGAGGGTAAAGAAATTTGGAAAACAATTTCTAGTCTTATCGACGAATGGAAACCAGACCAATTACTAGTTGGAAAGCCCTTAAATATGGATGGGACTCCTAGCGAGATGATGAAAAAAGTTGACCCATTTTTCAATAAACTTCAAAAGATTAGCAATATCCCTTGTGAATTAGTTGATGAGAGATTAACCTCGTTTGAAGCAAAGCAGCTGATTGAAACTCAGTCAAAAGATGATCGCGTTGACGATTTAGCCGCCAAAATATTTTTAGATAACTGGATCGAGCAGTATGTCAATTCCAACTAGTTTTATTGATCAGTTATTAGATCAAACTGATATTGTTGATGTAGTAGGTCGACGCATACCCCTAAATAAAAAGGGATCAAATTTTTGGTGCCAATGCCCATTTCATGATGATTCAAACCCATCTATGGCTGTCAATCAAGACAAACAGTTTTTTTATTGTTTTGTTTGCCAGGAATCTGGCAATGCTATTCACTTTATTAGGCGTTATGAAAACTTAGAGTTCGTTGACGCAATTGAAACTCTTGCCAGTGCAGCGGGCATGACAGTTCCCTATGAAAACAGTAGATTGGAGAAATCTAAACCCAGTTCATTGGTAGAGAAAGCAGTAATATTTTATCAAGCCAACCTTAATGAAAAAGTCGCTCCTAAAGCTGTGCAATATCTTAAAGACAGGAATATCACTGGAGCAACTGCAAAGAAATTTAACATCGGGTATGCACAAGATAAATGGGATGGTCTTTTAAAGCATTTTGGATCAGATGTTTCAAGCAAAGAAATTGATGAGTCAGGGCTGTTCAGCAAGAAAGATGATAGATCTTATGATCGATTTAGAGGCAGAGTTATTTTTCCAATTAGGAACATCAAAGGTGAATTTATTGCCATGGGTGGAAGAATTATAGATGATGGAGAACCTAAGTATCTTAATTCTCCTGAGACTCCTTTCTTTAATAAATCAAATGAATTATTTGGTTTGTACGAAGTTAAAGAGCGTGAAAAAAATATTGCCTCTTTAATAGTTGTTGAGGGATATATGGATGTAATAGGTCTTTATGAGCATGGCATTAAGAATGCAGTGGCAACACTTGGTACGGCTGTTACACCAAACCATGTTTCTAAAATCATGCGTTATACGAATAAGATATTTTTTGCATTTGATGGAGATTTGGCCGGAGGTAAAGCGGCCTGGAAAGCAGTTGAAAATACTTTTCCAATTATAAGGGAAGATATCAATATCCATTTCGTCTTTTTTCAAGAAGGCTATGATCCAGATTCGTATATTAATGAACATGGATTAAAAGCCTTTCAGAAGCTTTTAGATGAGTCGATTTCGCTTTCTGCATACTTTTTATCAAAGGTAAAAGAATTTAATTTAGAAACATTGGAGGGCAGAGCTCAGGCAGCTGCTTTTGCAATCCCTATAGTAAATAAGATTAATAATTCAGTGATTAAAGAGGTGTATGCCAATGAGATTTCTAAATTATGTGGTATGGATATTAAAACCATGAATGTGCCCTCAACCTCCTCATTTAAAAAGTTAGAATCAGATGAATCAATTCGATCAAATGCTAATATCCCAGTTAGGGTCAAAGCAGTTATCAATATTTTTAGTGCTTTGCTAGCTTTTCCAGCTATTGCCCAAGAGCCTATATTTAATGAATTAAAAGATGACCCCAAATTTAGTTTTTTATTTGTAATTCTGGATTTATATACGCAGACACCTGATATCAAACCATCCAGGGTTGTTGAAAGCCTTGAATCAGACCAAATAAAGGGATATTTTTCTGAAGCAGTAGTAGCGGGGCTTGAATTGTCAGAAAAAAACGCATTCAAGCTTGTAAACGACTGCATGGATATTTTATTAAAAAATCAAAAAGATAGGGAGCAAACACTCAAAGACAAGTATAATGTCAGATCGATTACGCCTGTAGAGAGAAGAGATTTACAACAAATCATCTTAAAAAAGCAAGAAATTACTGACGATGATCGAGATTGGTTAACAAAATTAAGTTCAAAACAAGATTGAAAAAATCAAGTTTGGCATCACATATAGTGAAAGATTTAGAAAGAGGCATGAGTGGATAAGTTAAAAAAACAAGGTTCAAGAATCGCAGAGTTAATAGAGAAAGGCCGTGAGCAAGGCTATTTAACTTATGCAGACGTAAATGATCATTTGCCTGAGGATATTTCTGATCCTGATCAAGTTGATGAAATCATCGGTATGATTAATGATTTAGGCCTTCAAGTTCACGAGACTGCGCCTGATGCAGATACCTTAATGTTATCTGAATCATCTGATGATCAAGATGATATTGCCCTTGAACAAGCAGCTGAAGCTTTGGCCGCTGTTGAAAATGAAACTGGCCGCACAACTGATCCTGTCAGAATGTATATGCGTGAAATGGGAACAGTCGATCTTCTTACTCGAGAAGGGGAAATTGAAATTGCTAAGCGTATAGAGGAAGGTATGCGTGATCTTCTTGGTGCTAGTGTCCACTACCCTGGCATTGTTGAGCATATTATTGATTTTTATGAGCTGGTAAAAAATGAAGAAAAAAAACTAAGTGAGTTGCTCACAGGTTTTTTGGAGGAAATGGAGGAAGTGCCTTCAGCTGGACCCGGAAGTGAAAAGGCTAAGCAGTTAGAAGAAAGTGATGAAGAAGTTGATAATGGACCAGATCTAGTTGAAGTCCAAAGACGCATGACGAACTTGAAGCGTCAATTTAATAAGACATATAAAATTGTTGAATCAAAGGGAAGACATTCTAAAGAAGCAAAGGCAGAATTTACTAAACTTGGCTTAATCTTTCAGTTTCTTAAGTATTCCCCAAAAATGTTTGAAGATCTTGCCTTTTTTGCTCGCAGTGATTTAGCTGAAATACGCTTGCATGAAAAACGAATCCAGTTTTTATTTGTTAAATCAGCAAGAATTCCCCGTAAAGATTTTATTGCGATGTACCAAGACAACATCACTAAAATAAAGTGGGTCGATTCGTTGATGAGCAATAAAAAATACTCTAAAAAAAATCTAGAGCATATTAAGTCCGATGTTGTTATTGCACAAAAAGCTATTAAAGCTGTCGAAACGAGAGTAGGTCTAAGCATTAAAGATATTAAAGAAATTAATCGGGCCATGTCTATGGGTGAAACGAAAATGAGACGGGCTAAAAAGGATATGGTTGAAGCCAACCTTAGACTTGTAATTTCCATTGCAAAAAAATACACAAATAGAGGCCTACAGTTTTTAGATTTAATTCAAGAAGGCAACATTGGCCTAATGAAAGCTGTTGATAAGTTTGAATACAGAAGGGGTTACAAATTTTCTACTTACGCAACTTGGTGGATAAGACAGGCAATTACAAGGTCTATTGCCGACCAAGCAAGAACAATCCGTATTCCTGTCCATATGATTGAAACAATTAATAAATTGAACAGAGTTTCACGTCAAATGATGCAGGATATGGGCAGAGAGCCTACTCCAGAAGAGTTGAGCAATGAACTTGATATGCCAGAGGATAAAGTTAGAAAAGTTCTTAAGATTGCTAAAGAGCCAATTTCTATGGAGACTCCAATAGGAGATGACGAAGATTCAAACCTGGGTGACTTTATTGAAGATACGGTTATTCAATCTCCATTAAATAACGCAACCGAAGGCAGTCTGCATTTTGCTACCGATGATGTGTTGTCATCATTAACTGCAAGAGAGGCAAAGGTTCTAAGAATGAGATTTGGTATTGGCATGAATACAGATCACACCCTAGAAGAGGTTGGCAAACAATTTGATGTAACAAGAGAAAGAATTCGTCAAATAGAGGCAAAAGCCTTAAGAAAACTTAGACATCCAAGCAGATCTAGCCATCTGAAAAACTTCTTGGATGAGTAAAAGTATTATTTCCAGTTACCTTTTCTGCCACTAAGATCCCAATGGATTCGACTCCACATGAGCTTAATTCGTCGCTCAACATAAATCCTTGCAAAGAACTTGCTGTATTCTGGTAAAGGCACCAAAGCTTTGCAGCCCAGTCCATCTATAATTTTAAGGATAAAAATGTCATTCTCTTTTCTCAAAACGATATTGTGAGGAATGATATTTTTTGTAAGTACTAAATGCTTTCTCAGCCAAGTTTCAAAGGTTTGAATAGCTTGAGTAATTTCGACAGTAAGACCTTCTCTAAAAAGATAGCTCTCCAATGTTTCAGCGATCTCATTATTATTTCTAATTAACTCAGTTTCTGAGGCTGGTCCCAAGTTTGTTTCTACCATTCCATGCCACCTAGCTAAGTGATCCCAAGCAGATGAATCATTGCAATCATTTAAAGCTTTCTGACCATATGCCCTTTCTTCGCGTAAATTATCATCAAAGTAATTGTCAGCCTTAAATCTCTTATACCAAGGAACTCTTTTTTTTAAATCCGCTTGTAAGCTCTTATGAATAACTTTTAGACATCGATCAGGATCAAGGGGGCTAATAAAGCATTTTCTATTTCCACCTTCGGCAAATGAAGCTTCTTCATTTAAATTAATCATGCGTAAATAATACCTTAGGTTCAAAATTACCACATCATCAATACTTACTTAAATATTTAATTCTTATATAATGTCTTTCCTATTTTAAGCTATCATAGCTTCTTCTTTTGGGCCTGTAGCTCAGTTGGTTAGAGCAGTGGACTCATAATCCATTGGTCGGAGGTTCGAGTCCTCCCGGGCCCACCATTAACAATTTTTTATTCTTTATAAAGTATAGATTTACAGGTTTTCCTTTAAAAACAAAATGACTGCTTGTTGGTAAATATCACGATTCTCTTTTTTACGATAGCCATGACCCTCATTCAGAGCATTCATGTACCAAACTTTCTTACCATTATCTCTTAGTGATTTAACCACTTGTTCTGCTTCAGTGACTGGGACTCTTGGATCATTTTCTCCTTGCACAACAAACATGGGCACCTGAATTTGGTCAACATTATTATTAGGACTAATATTTTGAAGAAATGCTTCCATGTCTGGGTTTCGCTCATCTCCATACTCAACTCTTCTAAGATCGCGTCTGTAATCTTTAGTATTTTTTAAGAAAGTGACAAAATTTGAGATACCCACAATATCAACAGCCGCTTTCAATCGATCACTATAATGAACTGCGCTTGCTAACACCATATATCCCCCGTAAGAGCCCCCATAAACTGCAACTCTATTACTGTCTAAATGAGGTTGGGTCTCAATCCAATCAAGCAAGGCTCCAATGTCTTTAACCGAGTCTTCTCTCTTGAAGCCATTATCTAATGATAAATATTCCTTACCATAGCCATCACTGCCCCTAACATTTGGAGTTATGACAGCAGCGCCTAAATTAGCCATCCATAATTGATAAGTGCTGCTAAAACTTGGCCTCGCTTGACCTTCCGGACCACCATGGATAGAAATAATCACGGGCTGGGGAGAGTCATTTTTTTTAGCATAGATAAAGGCAGGAATTTTCCTACCATCAAATGATTCATATTGAATTAATTCAGGCTTTGCAAACTTAGACGTGTCTAAGCCTCCTACCTCAGAGAATGTCCATCGGGTGAGCTTGCCATATCTCAATGCATTATATTGAAGGTCTAATACATATGTATCTGATGGGCTTTGATAGGTATTTAAGGTTAATCCTAGACTTTTATTGTCTTTGTTGAATTGCATACCGCCAATTAAACCAATAGGCAGCGAGGTTACTTTTTTAAATGCAAACGATTTCGGGTTTAATAAATAAAGAGAGCTATAGCCATTCTCATTGACAACAAACGCAGCTTTTTTTGAATCATCGCTAATAGAAAATCCATCAACATCCCATGATATTTCTTTTGAAATAACAGTTACTTCTGACGTTTCAATTTCATAATAAGCAAGTTGATTAAATTCTCCATATTGATTAGTAATAAAAAATATTCCTTTATCATTCTCATCAAAAGCCAAAGCTGAATTTACTGATGAGCTATCTTTTTCTCCTAATATTAAAGATTTTTCCTTTGTTGTTAAATCTACGATGTAGGCTTTTGAGTTGGCAATCGAAATATAATTTTGAATCAGAACCTTGCTATCATCTTCTGACCAATCAGCAGCTCCCCACCAAGTTCCATCAGGTGATTCTAGTATCAACTCACTTTTTTGAGGGTTATCTAAAGGCATCATCCAGACATCATTAGAACTCCCATTCCTTTTGGTGCTTTGAAAAGCAATATGATTACCTGCATTGCTCCATAAAGGCCCCCCATTTCTAGAGGTTCCATCTGTAAGCATTTGTGTAGATGAAGATTCAGGATTTAATAAATATATTTGAGCATTTTCTGTTCCACCTTTATCCATAGTAAATGCTATCGATGATTTTGTTGGATGCATGGTGACCGAGCCGATGGGCTCCTGAAAATACGTAATTTGATTTCTCGCTGCGCCTGCACTTTTTACCAGATGAAGTTGAGAAACATTGCCAAAGCGAGTAGAGATAAACAATCCTTCATCTTGATTATTGAAGCCTCTAAAAGCTGCCGACCTTACATTTTGAAATTTAGATAAGTCTTCTTTAATGGATCCAGGAATAGCTGGGATATCTTCTAATATTAAATTGCCATTATTCTCTGTTCTAGTTTCTTGAGCAAATAACGTCGAAACCACGCTTAGTAGACACAACGTAAAAAAATATTTTTTCATAACTAAACTCCATTTATTGAATAATTATCTTCACAAATTTTGCTTTAAGGCATGATTACCGCTTTTGTTTCAAGGCACTCCTCTAAGCCATGTTGACCATGCTCTCGCCCATTACCTGAAGCCTTGTAACCTCCAAAAGGTGCGCCAGTTCCTCTGGCACCTCCATTGATAATAACTTGCCCAGCTCTAATCTTTCTTGCAACTTGATTAGCATGATCAGGCTCACCTTGGACATATCCTGCTAATCCATATTCAGTATCATTAGCCATCTCTATTGCATGCTCTTCTGAATCATATTTTAGAATGGATAGGACTGGACCAAAAATTTCTTCTCTCGCAATAGTCATATCATTGGTAACATTTGCAAATACAGTTGGTTTTACATAATAACCTTTTTCATAACCCTCAGGTTTTTCTATGCCACCAGCAACCAAGGTTGCACCTTCATCAATGCCTATTTTAATCATTCTAAGGATCTTTTCATATTGAGGTTTATTAGCGATAGGCCCAATTCTAAATTCTCCTAAAGGATCACCAACAGTTGTACTGTTTGCAGTTTGAGCCGCAACTTCAACTGCTTTCTCATAATTTTTTTCAGAAACTAACATTTTTGTTGGTGCATTGCATGATTGTCCCGAGTTTAAAAAGCAATGCCCAGCACCTCCTTTTACAGATTTTTCCAGATCCGAAACGTCATCCAGAATAATATTTGAAGATTTACCCCCAAGCTCTTGATGAACTCTTTTTACAGAAACAGCAGATGCTTGAGCTACAGCAATTCCAGCTTCAGTTGATCCTGTAAATGACATCATGGCCACATCAGGATGATCTGATAAAGCAGCTCCTACTATTGGGCCGTATCCATTAACCACATTAAAAACGCCTGCAGGTACTCCAGCTTTATCAAATATTTCTGCAAGAAGGAGAGCGCAGTATGGGGAAATTTCACTGGGTTTTAACACCATTGAGCATCCTGCAGCAATAGCCGCTGATGCTTTAGTGGTGATTTGATTCATAGGCCAATTCCATGGAGTAATCATGCCTATAACTCCAATAGGCTCTCTTATTAATGTGTAATCACCTTCTTTTTTTTCAAATTCATATTCTTTTAGAGCATCTAAGGTTTCATGTAAATTTTTAATTCCTGTAGATGCTTGGGCTTTTTGTGATAGCCAGGTTGGAGCACCCATCTCTTCTGTTATTGTCTGGACTAAATCATCGTATCTATTTTCATATTCAGTAATAATATTGTTCAAGATCTCGATGCGATCTTCTCTAGAGGTAAATTGAAAGGTTTTAAAGGCTTGAGATGCTGCTAATACTGCTTGATTAATATCATCTCTTGTTCCAGCAGTCACATGCCCTATGAGTTCTTCATTTGCAGGATTGATAATCTCAATTCTTTCATTTGATTTTGATTCAACCCATTTACCGTTTATATAAAATTGTAATTTGTCTTTCATGCCTAAGTCCTATTATTTTAATAGCAATCCTAACAAATTTTTGGTTTAAGTTGGTGTAATGCTTTGCCTAAAGTAAGCCCTAAGCTGTAGAGTATTTGTTTAAGAAAAATTTATATCTTTTGTAAACAGCAGGATCGCTCAAGAATTACCAGGAGCGAGTAATTTGGACGGAATCAGTTAGGCTGTCATCAGGCAGTCCTAATACTTTTGATATTTCCTCAAAAACATCTGTTATAAATCCATGAGGCTCTATATGACCAGCTTCTGGCGCCATTACGCCAACCCCATTTATTTGACCCTCAGTAAGCATCTTAATGCCACATGCCAATGGAATTCCAGTAATTTCTCCCATACCTATATTTTTAATTTGCTCATCCATATCTGAATCTTTAGTCTCGCTTGGTATGCAAACACCAACACTTGCCGGTATTCCATCTTTAAATCCATGAGCAAAACCATACATGACAGGGGGATAGTCAATATCTATGTGTTTTTTTTGAGTAGATTGCTTGCCTTCTAACAACGAAAACAAATTAGCTGCCTTTTCCTTGCTGAGCAATCTAAGGTTTACTAACCCCATTATAGATTTAAGTATGAGAAAGTTAGCATGGTCTCCATGAGCAAGATTGATTGAGTTTTTGAGTGTAGGGAAATAATTTGGGAAAGTGACTGCCTCAGGATGGCCAAATATATTTCCTTTAAATTTAGTCAATCCTGGATAATCGACGCTGACCTTCTGAAGGGGCTTAACCATTTTAAAGATGCCATCTTGAAATACTTTGACTTGTCCTGTCATCTGCTCAACCCCATGCATCATGGCTGCATTTTCAGATTGTTGCATTGCATTTTCATCGAGTGAGGTCCCACCAATGTCCCAACCGGTATAGACTGTTATTACTTCATCTAATTCACGAATAGCAATGAGCGCCATCAAATTTGTAAGACCAGGGCTTGCACCTAGACCAATAGTGGCACATATATCAGCTGATTTGGCAGCAGCATCAAGCTTCAACATATCAATTGTAGGCTCCCAATCATCGCAAATATCTAGATAGTTGCAGCCTGACGATATAGCAGCTTTAAGAATAGGAGCTCCAAACCTGAAATATGGACCGCATGTATTGACAACAATATTGATGCCTTCCATAGCTTGTTTTAGTGCAATAGCATCACTGACATCAAGCTGAATTGCAGAAACTTTTTGATTTAAACTTGCTGCAAAAGACTCAGCACTTTCTTTGTTAATGTCGGCGATAATGATCTCATCAACAGAGCTAAAGTTTTGTGCTGCTCTGATGGCATAGCGACCCATGCTTCCACAACCTCCAATCGCAAGTATTTTCATAATTTACTCCTAAGCAGATTCACTTTATTATCTAGTAATCAATTACTCAACACATTTAATATATGAATAAAGACATAGATATCATTATTTATGGAGCCACTGGTTTTACCGGCCAGCTTTGCGTTAAGTACTTCCAGTCATTAGAGACAAAAGTAAAGTGGGCAATCGCAGGAAGAAATATAGAAAAACTTAGTAAAGTTGCTGCAGATAATCACACAACTGTGGAAATCTTAGCAGCTGATGCAGATGATGAGATTGCTCTTGATAAATTAACTTCAAGAGCTAAAGTAATTTTATCTACAGCTGGACCTTTCCATCGATATGGATCTAAATTGGTTGCCTCATGTATCAAAAATAATTCTCATTATGTAGATATCACTGGTGAAAACTTTTGGGTTAAGGGTTTAATAGAGAAGCATCATGAGGAGGCATCTAGTAAAGGAATTAGAATTATTCCTTCATGTGGATTTGATTCAATCCCTTCTGATTTAGGCTCTTATTTTGCAGCCAAAAGTATAGGCAAACCTATAAAAAGAATAGAATCATTCCATTCCTTTGAAGGAGGGGCTTCTGGTGGAACACTTGAAACAATGTTTTCAATGAGTGAGCTAGATCTTGGAGATGATCTAACAGATCCTTTTTTGCTCAATGCAAAAGACTCTTATTCAGAAACACAAAAGCAACTTAGTAGCGATAAGGTAGGCATCGCTAAAAAGAATGAAATTAGCGCTTGGGCTGGCCCATTTATCATGGCAACGGCAAATACAAGAGTGGTCAGAAGAACTGAATCTTTATTAGCCTTAAGACAAGAATCATATGGCTCTGATTTCACTTATCAGGAATATGCCTTGCATTCAAATTGGATAAGTGCATTTAAATCTTTAATTTTTACTGGATTATCAGTATTAGTTTTATTGTCGCCACTTAAAAAACTGGTAAAACCTTTTTTGCCTAAACCAGGAGAAGGCCCTTCAGAAAAAGTCCAACAGAATGGATGGTTTGATTGTAAATATATAGTTGAGACCGAAGATGGAGGTAAACAAATCTTTAATATGAATGGAAAAGGGGACCCAGGATACAAAGTGACTTCAAAACTAGTTTCAGAATGTGCACTTTGTCTCATTGAAAATGAAGGTACTCTTCCTGGAGGCAATGAGTATGGTGGTGTTCTTACCAGCGCTGCGGGTTTAGGAGACCCGCTAATTGCTCGATTGAAAAACACAGGCATCTCATTTCAGGGCCCGCTATAAAATCTTTTACTTACTTGGGTATTTTTCGTACCAATCGCTAAGGTACCCATAACTTCTAAACCAGTTAGTTGGCTTTTCTCTATCAGTGCCGTGCCACTCTTCATTCATGCGAATTAGAGCTGTTTCAATGCCCGCGTGCTTAAAAGCAATATACATTTCTTCTGACTGGGCCATAGGCGTCCTAATATCAAGAACTCCTGTCATAAATAAAGTTGGAGTTTTTACATATCCAGTTCTCATAATTGGCGAATGCTCAAGCCACTCTGATGGATCATCCCAAAATGGTTCTTCAAACCATTCAAAAGTCCATGCAGGTATATCCGTTGTTCCAACCATTGATATCCAATTTGTTACTGGACAAAGAGATGCTGCTGCTGCAAATCGATCATCATGACCAACAACCCATGCGGTTAAAACACCACCCCCACTGCATCCTTGAACATACATTCTTGATTCGTTAACAAATCCCTTGTCTGTTAAATAGTCTACCCCGGAAAGCAGATCTTCAAGATCTCCCTTGCCCGGATAATCATTATCAATAATATTTGCAAACTTACTGCCATAGCCTGTGCTTCCTCTAGGATTAGTAAATAAAACAATATAACCATCGCTAGCAAATTGATGCCATTGATAATTAAATGAGGGTCGGTACATTGCATGCGGACCGCCATGTATTACTAAAATTAAAGGATATTTTTTCTTTTCATCAAAATTGGGTGGAGTGATATACCAACCCTGTATGTCTGTTCCATCTTTTGATTTGTAGTTAATTTCAGATGTGTTGCCAAGATCGTATTGTGATAAAACCAATTCATTGAATTGTGAGATGAGATTAATTTTTGATTGCTCAATCTTCGCTATTTCACCTGGCCTTTGAGCATTTGTGTATATGCCATAAAAGCTTCTCTCAAAAACCGAAGAAAGATAAAATTGATCATTGAAGTCTTTTATTTCATCGATAGTTTTCAATGTTTTAAGATTCAAAGACTTTAATTTGGCTGAACCCTTCTCATCGATATTAAATAAAATATTATTTGTATCTATCCATTCAAGTCTTCGTGGTGAAGCACTTAAATCATTTGTTAGAACTTTATTTTTTTCATTTTCGTGGAGCCAGATATCAAAGGCTACTGAAGAATACTTTTTATCTGGATGTCCAGTAAAAACAATCTTCTCACCGTCTAAAGAGGCCTTCGGTGATGTATAAACTCCGTCTTCTGGAGATATCTTTTGAATACTCTTGGTATTTACATTTAATGTAAAAATTGAAGACTGTTTCCTTGGGGTCTCTAAATCATTCAACGAGTTATTTCCAGTAAATAGAACTGTATTATCATTCAGCCATTGCAAATCACTTAAATAGTCTAAACCCCAGTCAGAGACTTTTATTGCCGACCCTCCATTTGCATCCACTAAATACAAATGATTTTCTCCAATCTTATCTTCACCACTGCCGTCTGATTTCCAATGCATTGTTGTCACAATCGTGGGTTCTTTTGTCCAGTTATATTCTGAATCTTTTTGTTTTCCTGGAATATCAATCACCCAATCATTTTTATATTCATTGAAAGATGAAAATGAAAAATATTTTCCATTTTTCGACCATGCAAAGTCCTTAATATTGCTATTAGAGTTAGTTATCTGTGTTTCACTTTCGTTTGCAATATTTTTAATAAATATTTGTGAAACATCATTGCTATCAGCTTTTATAAAAGCAATTTTTTTTCCATCAGGCGACCATCGAGGCTTAGAGCCTTTAACAAAAAACCTCTTGTTGGAACCATTGCTATCCATCACCCATAAATCTGAAATAAAACTGTCATTTTGTTTGTCGATATATTTTTTTGAAAAAATTACCATTCCACCAGTTGGATCAATGACTGGATTTGAAATTGATTGAATATCCCAATAGCTTTCCTGCTTAAGATAGTCATTGGCAGCATTGGCTGATATCGCCAAGAAAGATAAAGTTAATAGTATGTTTCGTATTTTCATTTTTCCCCCTTAAAAGTAAAGGCTATACAAGATGTAAGTAAAATGAAAGAATTTTATGTCAAAAATATGAATCATCAGTAAAATACTTATATGTTATATAAACTACTTTTAATTGCATTTTTGCCCATGAATCTATTATCTTTTTCTCTCAATGATCCTCAAGCCTGGATAGGTGTTACAGATCAAGTGATGGGCGGCGTTTCAGATTTAGCTATTTCCCATTCTGAGGGAATCTTTTTTATGAAAGGAAATGTCTCAACAGACAACAATGGAGGCTTTGTTAGATTGTCAAACAGGATAGATATTAGTAGCAATGACTTCAAGGGTATAAAATTTAAAGCAAAAGGCAACAATGAGACTTATGAGATTCATGTAACACTCAAGGGCCTCAAAATTCCACCTTGGTCCTATTTTAGCCAAGGTTTTGATGTCAAAGATGAATGGAAAGAGTATGTAGTCTTTTTTGCAGATTTAGAGAGGAGCTCTGGTTTTTCTGCTGCATCCATGAAGGCAAAAAATATTAGAGATATTAGCATTGCAGGTTATGGACGAGATTTTGAAGTTGATCTAGCAATTAAAGAGATTAGCCTCCTATCTAATTGACGTCGTCCTGATTTTTTTCAAATTCTTTAAGATATTTTTCGTAATCCTCCCAATCATGAGGAGTTCCCGCTCTAGGTTTTTCAATTTTATTTGCTCGATCTAAAGCTTTGGTTGAAAGCTTGCTCGGATTATCTTTTAAAATTTTATTAAATGCTTTTCTGATTAAGTTCTTCATTTATCGATTGATTATTTTAACAAGTTTCTTCATGAAGCGTTTAAGAGCTTTTGCCGCATCCTTTTCATTAAAAACTTCTACGATTTCGGACTGAGAATAACCGTCCCAAAAAGTTATTTGATGTAAGCCAGCAATTTTTTTTAAATCTAATGACGCTGAGTCTAAATTTTTTTCATCTTTTAGATAGATATTAATTTCTTTTTCATTGCATTCAATTTTTGCATTCTCATGATTAGCAAAATAGGATTTAAATAAGTTTTCAACCCTTTGATTGAAGGTATAAGGTTTTTTTAATTGTGGAGTATCTTTCATAAAAGCATTAATTTGCATTGATGCAGTTATGATTAATCTTCTGAAATAGAATCTCTCAATTTCTTAACTTTCTCTAAACTAAACTTATCTTTAAAACTCATAATTATTGCAGCAATAGATAATATTAATATGGCACCAGCTTCACCTAATACAACTAAAGCATCCATTTCTTTGCTTTGCATAACAATTAGTCGACATAAAGCTGTAATTGCAATAATGATTGGAAGAGTCACAGGAATTCTATTGGTGCTATAAAAGGCTCCTACCATTCCAATAATTTCTGCATATATGAATAGCATAAACAAATCAGGCAAGGTAATATTTTGAGCTAAAACCATATCGTAGATGTATAAAGCAGATGCAATACATGTGGCTATACCAATAATAGCTAAGAGTAATTTTTCACTTGCAATTGTCGTCCAATGTAAGCTTTTTGTGAGTTTAGATTGTTTATTCATATTTTTATCATACCAAAGGAACAATAGATCAAATCGTTTTTTTATTTAAAAGTTAAAATTATGATGACCGAATATTTATCATAGTAAGTTAAAATAAAATTTAAAATAGTTAAACAAAACCTACTAAATGATACTTACTGAAAAAAATAGGATTGAAGCTTTTACAAAAAAAGGCTGGTGGGGAGAAGATACATTATATTCTCTATTTAAAGATGCCTTAACTTCATGCAGCGACCAAGAAGCTCTTGTTGATCCTGAAAATCGTAAAGATATTACAGGAGATCCCCCAAAGAGGTTATCTTTTAATGATATAGATAAGACCGTTGAAAGATATGCCAGTATTTTCTTTGAGCATGGTTTAAGAAAAGATGACATTGTTATTATCCAACTACCAAATATCGTTGAGTTACCAATGATTTATCTTGCTCTATCAAAACTTGGAATTATCTGCTCTCCAATTCCAATGCAATATGGTGCATATGAAATAACTAGCATCATAGACGAGACTCAGCCCAAGGGTTTTATCAGCATTCAAAGCTTCAACGGTAATGCTCATGCTGAGCAATTCTCTTCAGCATTCACTAATAATGAGCTTAAATTCGCATTGGGCGCAATTAATAATTTTGTAAACTTACATGAGTACAATCCTGCTGATGAATCATATGAATCTCAGCAATCTTATGTTCAAGATAATGCAGTAACGGCAAATGATATTTTTACTATATGTTGGACCTCTGGAACTACTGGGACCCCAAAGGGTGTTCCGCGAAGTCACAATCTTTGGCTGCCCATGGCCAAAGCTGCGGCATTTGTCTCTGAAACAGAAAAGGGTGACACCTTGCTTAATCCTTTTCCAATGATAAACATGGCGAGCATAGGCGGTTTTCTGTTCAATTGGCTGCTATGCAAAGGCAAACTTGTTCAACATCATCCTTTTGATTTAAATGTTTTTCTAAATCAAATTTCAAGTGAGGATGTTAAGTACACAATCGCTCCACCTGCAATTATGAACATGCTGCTAAATAATCCAGCCATCTTAGATGAGCAGGATTTAAGCAGCTTAAGATGCATTGGGTGTGGCGGCGCTCCATTATCAGAATGGATGGTTGAGTCATTTCAGAATAAATACAACTTAACCGTTCAAAACATTTTTGGTTCCAATGAGGGTGCAACACTGCTCAGTGCCCGCAATGAGATTGAAGACCCTCATTTACGTGCACAATATTTCCCTCGATTTGGTGTAGAGGCATTTGATTGGAGCAATCCAGTTTCAAAATTAGTGAAAACTAAATTGATAAGCGTGGAAACAAACTCAGAAATAACTGATCCAGGCCAACCAGGAGAGCTTCTCATTTCAGGTGCAACAGTGTTTGATGGATATTGGAATGCTCCAGAAGCAAATGCAGAGGTTTTTGATGAGGAGGGCTTTTTTAGAACTGGAGACTTATTTGAAATCTCGCCAGAAGATACCCAAATGAAATTTTATAAATTTTGTGGCCGATGTAAAGACCTGATTATTCGAGGTGGAATGAATATTTCTCCAGAGGAGCTTGATAACTTACTTAGCTCTCACCCCAAATTGCTGGAAGTTGCCGTAACTGGTTATGACGATGATATTTTAGGAGAAAAAGTTGGAGTTGTAGCAGTAGTTACTGAAGGCGAAACTATATCTTTAGGAGAAATATTAGATTTTCTGAAGGGCAAACAGATTGCAAAGTATAAAATGCCGGAGGATTTAAGAGTAATTGATATTTTACCAAAGAATCCTGTTGGAAAAGTCTTGAGGCGAGAGCTAAAAGATTTATTTAATTAGTCGTTCCAACTACAAAACTAACAACCGTTGTAGCACTGCCACCAATATTTAACGTTGATACATTCTTTGCATTTTCAATTTGGTACTCACCTGCAAGATTTGTACATTGTTTGTAGCAATCAAGTAGCATTCTCACACCTGTTGCACCCACTGGATGACCCAAACCAATTAAACCGCCGCTTGCATTGATTGGGATTCTTCCACCAATTTCTATCTCGCCTGATTCAATAGCCTTCCAGCTCTCCCCAGGTTTTGTAATCCCAAAATGATCAATTGCCATGTATTCGGTTGATGTAAAACAGTCATGAGTTTCGATGCCATCTATATCTTTCACACCCTCCATTCCAGCTCTGGTAAATGCATCATCAATGGCTTTTTTTACATGCGGAAATATGTAATCTTTATCCTGACTAAAATCAATTTTTTCTTTGTATGTTATGGGACCCGTTTGATGGCCCCAGCCTTTGATATAAGGAATAGAATCAATATTCATTGATTTAGCCTTTGCATATTCTTTAGCTTTTTTTTCACTTGCTAAAAAAATAATAGCTGCACCATCGGTTACCTGGCCACAATCCATTTTTCGAGTTCGACCTTCAATTACAGGATTTGCATGATCTGACCTAGTAAAAGTATCTGATTCAAAAGTCCATCCTCTTGTTTGAGAATTTGGATTTCTTTTGGCATTGCCAAAGTTTATTTCTGAAATTTTTGAGAGATGATCTTCATTGATACCATATCTTTTGTCGTATTCATTAGTAAGCTCGCTAAACATATGCGGCCAAGGATATTGCACGCCTTGGCATTCAAAGCCTGACCGCATTGCAGGGCCTCCAATATATTGTGCTGCTTGTTCTCCAGGCACATTCCTCATCTGCTCAATGCCTAAAACTGCAGCTAGCTCATATCTACCTGATTCAATTTCAGCACATGCAGCTAATGTTGCAATGCTTCCAGAAGCACATGCTGCCTCATGTCGCGAGGCGGGCAGTCCAAAAAAATCTGGATGCGAAGAGACAAAAAAACCACCTAAATGACCTTGGTTACAAAACAATTCAGCGGTGAAATTACCAACATGGGCAACATCAATATCTTTTGGCTCTAAATCAACAGATGTTAATCCTTGTGCGATTGTGTTTTCGAATACATCTAAAAGGTCCAATTCATTTCTGTGCCAGTTTTGAGCAAAGTCAGATTGATAGCCCCCTAATATGTAAACGCGTTCTTGCATAAATTAATTATATGCATGATTCTCCAACATTCAAAAGAAAAACCTAAGTGAGTAAAAATATAAAACTTGTACTAAACTTAAAGTTAAATTTTTATTAGAACCTATGCAGAATGATAATTTAATTGATCAACTAAGATTGCCAGTAATTGTTGCTCCGATGTTCTTAGTTTCCGGGCCAGATTTAGTAATTGCTTCTAGTAATGCAGGCTTGATTGGATCTTTTCCAGGGCCAAATGCGAGAACAATTGAGCAGCTTGAAGGATGGATGCATCAAATTAATAGCTCTACTTCAAATCCTTGGGCATTTAATATGATTACTCACAAGACTTATGATCGATTTGCAGATGAATTAGACTTAATTAAAAAGTTTCAACCTAAAATTGTAATCACCGCCTTAGGCAGCCCGGAAAGAGTAATTGAGATCGTTCATGGATATGGGGGCAAGGTAATCGCAGATGTTAATAATATTAATTTTGCTCGCCGTTGTGCAGAGATGAATGTCGACGGCATGGCCCTGATCTGTCATGGAGCAGGAGGTCATACTGGTCACCTTTCTCCATTCTCATTTAGTGCATATGTTAGAGAGTTTTTTGATGGCCTTATAGTGTTGGCAGGTTCAATTTCTACTGGGCACCATATCAAAGCAGCTCAATTATTAAGTGCGGATCTCTGCTATATGGGAACAAGATTTATTTCAGCTCAAGAAAGTAATGCAGTTGATGAATATAAAACCATGATCATTAATTCAACTTATGATGATTTAAGAATGACAAATCTATTCACTGGTGCCCAAGCCTATTACTTAAAAGATAGCATTATTAATAATAATTTAGATCCAGATAACTTGGATACAAATAAAAATGGTTTCAATGTCTCTGCCTCACAGGATAAGATCAAAGCTTGGAAAGACATTTGGTCAGCCGGACAGGGCGTTGGTTTAATTAAAAATATAGAAAGCGTAGAATCTATAGTGAAGAAGCTTGAATCTGAGTTCCTTCAGGGGTAGAGAATGGAAATTAAGAAAACAAATACTATTAAATCGTCAATACAAACCCATGATCATCCGTATCTTAAGGATGCTTGGGTACCTAATTATGACGAATATGAAGTTACGGATTTAAAAGCACTGGGTGATATTCCTGAGGATATAGAGGGGGCTTACTATAGAAATACTGAAAATCAAGTGCACGAGCCTATTGGACGCTTTCATCCCTTTGATGGAGATGCAATGATTCATTCAATAAATTTTGATAATGGGAAAGCTAACTACGTTAATAAATTTGTTAATACCGAAGGCTTTCTGGTTGAACAAGAAATGGGAAGGTCTATGTGGGCTGGCTTAATGGAAAGAGCAGGCTCATCAAAATTACCTGGCTGGGGTGCTCAGGGGGGTATTAAGGATTCATCTTCGACGGACATCATAGTGCATGCTGGTCTGCCTCTTACTACTTTCTATCAATGCGGTGAGGGCTATCAACTTAATCCACATACATTGGATACTGAAAAAAAAGCATCATGGGTTCCAGCTGAAGGAGTATCTGCACATCCAAAGGTTGATCTTCTAACAGGGGAGCTGCTCTTCTTTAATTACTCAAAACAAGCACCATTTTTAAATTATGGTGTTGTTGATAAAAATCAAAACTTAAAACATCTTGTTCCAATCGAGCTTCCAGGTCCAAGACTTCCTCATGATATGGCTTTCAGTAAAAATTATTCAATCTTTAATGATTTACCACTTTTCTGGGACCAGGAGATGCTTAAAAAGGGA
>JBJLIA010000009.1:0-19185 GCA_045564035.1 Gammaproteobacteria bacterium
TAAAACGCTCTAAAAACAAAAAAGGGAGCATAAAACTCCCTTCTATATATTAAGACAATATTTTACTTTGTACCTGAAACAAAGCCTTTTTTTTCTTTGAGATTACGCACCTTTTTAAATAGGGTACATTTTTGAGATTTAGATTCAAAAGTAAACCCTTCGACCCTGGTCTTTGAAAGAGCGATTTTTGAACAGCCTTCCACTGAAGAATATTTCTTTGCTGTTTTAACAGCAAATATTTTGCCTTGAATTGCATAGTCATTCATAATAGCAATTTGAGCACTCGCTATTGAGGGCAATGTAATTACTGTTAATGCTAGTAATAGTTTCTTCATTATAAGTCTCCTTTATATTATGAATTTTTTTTATACATAATTTTTATAATGTTTACACTGTAAACATTTTAGTTTTCATCATAGTATGTTTACAGCGCTAACATTGCAACAATTATGTGAATTTAATATCTATTAATTTATAAAATGCAATTACTGTGCCAAATAAATGAATTGCACGAAAAGAGAATTCAAAAGATAATAATTTAATGACACTCAAGGATTTAATTGCACAGGCTCACACTGTAGTTCCTAAAATTTCTTGTCAAAGTTTTCTAGAAAGCTCAGAGAAGTACTTTGTGATAGACGTTCGGGAGGGGACTGAAATTCTTGAGACTGGAAGTATTGCTAATGCTGTAAATATCCCCAGAGGTTTGATTGAAATGAAACTTGCGCCAACCAATGATGACAAAGGTTTAAATGCAAATACACCCATCATCGTATACTGTGGGGGAGGAAGCAGAGCTTCCCTTGCTGGCAAGACATTAATAGAGCTTGGATTTAAAAATGTATCTAAGCTTGAAGGTGGTTTTAGGGGCTGGAAAGAGTTTTCTAGTTAATCCAATTTAGGTAATAGAACACTGAGGTGCTCATAAGCCGCATTTTTATATTCTGGACTAGCTCCAGCCATAACCTTCCCCTTCACTGCACAGCTTTCATAAGCAGCTCTTCTGAGCTTGGGATCAGAAAAATCCAAGGATTTATTTTGAGGGTCATAGACTTTTTTAGTATCTGCGTTGAGCTTTAATTTACACTCAGCCCAACTATAAGCATCCGGTATTAATCTAAGAGGCTGAGGGCCGTCAAATGAATGAAAGGAATTAGGATAAAGCTCAATAAATGCGTTGCCACCCTGGGCATTAATAACTGCAACCAATTCTTTGCATGGTTGAGGTGGAGTCCAGTTATCCTCTTCGCCAATATATATTTGCATAAGATCTTTATCCCATTGATTCAAATCAGGTAATGCTAGACAGCCTGGATACCACATAAGATAACCAGCATATGATGCGCCACTTTTATTAATTGACTGTTGCAATGGGACCCATCCATTAAATAAGGTTGCGGTTCCGCCAAGACTCCAGCCAGCTGCATAAATCTTTTGATTGTTAATTCTGGAATCATCCCATAACAAATTGAGGCTCATAGCCATGTCATAGATTACTGTTTCACTGGTTACATTAATCTGATTGCCGACAGTGCTATCCACACCTCTTGAATCAAAAGGATGCATGGCAAAAACAATAAAGCCAGCTTGACGCATTTGCTCTAAATATTTTAAATGGTGGGCTCGCCAATTCAATGAACCATGCGAGGCTACAATAGCAGGATATTTTCTCAGCGAATCGTAATTATCAGGAAAATGCATGACTCCAAATATTTTTATATTTTCTTGAGAATTTAAATCATCCCCAAATAAATTTTCAAAACCAAGTATATTTTTAGATGAGTATTCAATCTTTTCTGTTAAATGCTCTCGTTCAACCTCAACGGACTGAGAACAACCCAAAAGAAACAATGAAAGAAATGTAATTTGAATGAATTTCACCATTCAATTTTAACAAAAAAAAGAGGGCTTACGCCCTCTTTTAATTTTATTATCTATTTACCAATAATACCCAACTCTAATTCCATACTGTGTTGGTGCTGAGAAAGCTCCGCTAGGAACACCTGCCTCTACCCCTCTCCAATAAGAAATAACCTCATCAGTTACATTATATGCAAATGCTTGCGCATACCAAGGCGCATCACCAGAAGGCTTATAAGTAATGATTAAATCAACCATACTCCAGCTACTTCTTTGGTCACCAAAAACATCAGTACTTTCATTAAAGTATCCTGCAAAATCAATAAAGCCATACCCACAACCATCATCTGCTCCATAATTAGCGCAACCGTAAGTACCATAACCACCAACATCATTGGTATGCTTGTCTGCATTCCAAATTGTTAGATAATCCTCTGCCTGCCAATGATAATTTATAGCTGGAATTAACTGACCCATAGTGCCTAAATTAAATGTATGCTCATACTTGATTGTAAAAGCTAAGTTAGGTGAATAAGGCGCTTCATTTCCTCTTAAATTGACGTAATTTTCTGGATTATTAGCAACTGATTGATCATAATCAGCTCTTCCAAAATAGACATCTTGCCCATAGTACCACTGTGTATTAAAGTCATCTGTAACCTCAGTATCCATAGTGGTAATCCAACCGCTAACGCGTCCACCTTCATATGGCAGATAATCAAATTCAATTTCAAGACCTTTCATCTCCTGCTCTCCAAAGTTTTGTGTGCCCCAGAAAGTAACAACTTGCTGAACAGGATCAAGTTGACCAGTATCAATGTTGTATTCAGTCGTGGCAACAACATCAAATGGAACGTTCCCAGTAAATTGCTTGCCATCATAAACTGTATGGTAGTAATTAGCAGACAATGAAAGTCTGTTCTCTAAAAACTTACCCTTATAGCCAAGCTCAAAGGTTGTAGCTTCTTCAGGTCCATATGAAGTATTAACTGAAGACCCTGGTCCTTCAGGATGAATAGTATTGGATGCTCGAACAGCCTCGTCAGCAATACTTCCAGCTTTAAATCCTGTCGCAACATAAGCATATAAAAATGCATTTTCTGAAACATCCCAATCTAAACCTATTCTCCAATCTGTTGAATCATATGATTGTGAGGTTGCATTATTAGCAGTTTGAGTCATACAGCCTGTCCCACCAAAATAAGGACCACCGCCATATGGGCCACCTGCAGCTGTACAGTTGACTCCATTAAATAGACCGCCTGCTACATGAAAATCTGGAGTTAAAGCAGCTAAGTTAGGAATGAATAATTGTCTGTTTCCCCAAATTTCAGTTGATGGATAGCAAGAATTCCACACGCTACATTCCCAGTTCTTTCCGCCAACATCAGTTTTTTCATCCTCTGAATGTCTGATACCTAATGTTAGGTATAAATCATCTTTTAGCTTCATAGTCGCCTGACCAAATAAGGCTTTTGATTCAATAGTTCTATCTGGTTGAAGAAATATGTTATCGCCGTTAAAAGTAGCATGGAAAAATGCTTCCATATCATTCTCTTCTTCTAGATAGAAGGCTCCAACAACCCATGACATGGTGTCAGTTGCCCCAGTAAACTGAACATCAAGAGTGGTTGAGTCAGCTTTATAATCATTTAGAACCATGGCCATTTGCCATTCATTTCTACCACCATCAATGTCAAATTGAGAGTACTGCTCTAGAGCTTGCATGCCTAGCTTAGCAACCATTTGAACATCACCAAAATCTTTATTATAGATAGCTCTAATAGACTCAATACTTAAATCATTGACACCGGGAACATTAACAAATGCAGTATATTCATTGCTTCCTGCACCTAAAATATCGGCACAAGTGTTAGCAGACTTTGAAGGAGCACCGCCAAAAGTTCTGCCAGTTCTGTTTTTAATCATGTCGCAATCAAATCCGTTCATCCAGCCTGCACCATCATCTTGGAAAACTTCATATTGAATATTTATATCGCTGGTATCATCGATCACTAATAACGCACTAATTCTGAACGCATGATTATCAACATTGTTATAGAAAGTTGATGGGTCAGCAGGAATAGCTTTATAGGCTGATGCATATTGATATCCTGGATCAAACCCTGGTGCTGCATTGTCTGGTCTCTCAGGATTATTACACCCTAAAAACCATGCATAGGCTGAATTACCGCGTCTTTGTCCACAGGTATCAACTGCTGAAGCTTGGCTTAAAACATTATCTGGTAACCATCTATGATCAATTGCATTAGGGTCGTAGTAACCATCTAAATATGAATCTTTTGATTGATCTGAAAAAGCTAAACGAATAGCAAAATTTTCTGTTAATGGAAGGTTGTAATGGCCTTGCACACCTCTTTCTTCAAACCGGCCAGCATTTAAAGTTATAGAGCCTCCTTGAACTTCAAGATTAGGCTTGGCAGTAATAATATTTAAAGATCCAGCAATAGAGTTTCTTCCAAACAAAGTTCCTTGTGGGCCTCTAGCAAGTTCAGCTCTCTCGAGATCAAACATTAGCGCTTGAGCGCCTTGAGGTCTTGATTGATACAATCCATCAACATGAACACCTACAGCAGGATCGCCCACCTCAGTAACATTATTTGATCTAATGCCTCTTAATGTGATTATTGGGGCATTTGTATCAGAGTTTTGAATGGCTAAACCTGGAAGCGAATAGCTAAGATCTTTAATATTGGTGATTCCGTAACGAGTTAACTCATCTTGAGTTACAGCTGAAATAGCTAATGGTGTCTCCATAATGCTTGTTTCACGTCTGGTTGCTGTCACTATGACATCTTCAATACCTTGAGACTCCGAATAAGAGCTAGAAGTCTCAAATTCAGCAACTTCAACAGATCTTTCTTGAACCAGTGCAGAGTTATTAGAAGATGGTTTTTGTGCGACAGAATCAACGTCCATCGGAACAATAGGAATATCCGCCATTACCATAAACGGCAATACCACCAAAGATAGCTTAAAAAATTTCATTATTTTCCCCAAAATAGAAATGTAAGTTAAATTATCGATAAATTGACAATGTTGTCAAGCAATACAAAATCCTCTCTAAAACTTGTTAAAAAGGGACTTAATTATAGTTTTGTAAATTTACCTATTTATTTCTTAAATAGTAATGTCATTCTGTCTGATTCGCCTATTTGTGCATATTTTTCTCTATCATGATCCTTCAAACGAAAAGAAGGTGGGAGAGTCCAAACTCCTTTTGGATGATCTACAGTATCTTTTGGATTAGCATTGATTTCAGATGTGCCAACTAATTGAAATCCAACATCCTGAGCTGTTTGAATGGCGAGTGATTGAGAGACATATCCACTTGTTTTCATGAATTCCATGCTTGAGCCCTCTGGCGCCCTATGCTCCACAACACCAAAACGACCTCCATCCTTTAATGCATTGAATGCTTCTTGCATCACGGACTTCATTGCATCCCTGCTTAACCAGTTATGTAGATTTCTAAAAGTTAGAACTAAGTCTTGAGAATTTGGTTCAATGTAAGGTTGAGAAGGAGGAACATCTGCAGTTAATACCCGAACTCCTTTAAACAAGGGGTTTGAAGCGACCTTTGTATCAAATGAGTTTCTGGAGCGCTTATAGTATCCTCCTGCCATTGGATTATGATGGGTAACAGACAATCGACCACTTTTCTTTAGATATGGTGCAAGAATCTCTGTATACCATCCACCTCCAGCAGACAGTTCTAGAACATGCATTGAAGGAGAAATTTCAAAAAATGAAAGAGTTTTATAGGGATGTCGAAAAGAATCTCTTGCCGCATAGGCCTCATTTCTATTTGAATCATTTATTGCCTCAAGCAATGGATCCTCATGATGAGCGCTCTCAATAAAAGCAGAGAGAGTTATTGCAAAAATTAGAAATCCTAGACGTTGATAAATACCTTTCATATGTTTTCTCCTAAGTTATTAATGTTAATCTAGTATCAGGATTAATAATAGAAGAAAAAAAATGGAATGGTTTAAAAAATTTGATAATTTATTTTTTGTTATTGGCAGAACTTTGTTGGGTTTATATTTCATTGTTCCAGGATTGGGTAAAGTTTTCGACTTTGCCTCTACTCTTGCGCTCATGCAGGTAAAGGGTGTGCCACTAAGCTCTATCCTACTTCCTGTAACGATATTGGTTCAAATTGTTGGTGGTGTCTTTTTGATATTTGGAAGGCAGCTAAGAATGACATCTTTGCTTCTGTTTATTTTGACTATCTTAATCAATTTTTATATCCATGACTTTTGGTCGCTTGGTGGAGATCCATCTCAAGCACATGAAACACAAAACTTTGTTAAAAATTTAGCGATTGCCGCTGGATTGCTAGTTTTAGCTACTAAAGATAAACACTGATGGTATAAATCAACCCGATGACACCTAGCAAACCTATGTAAGCTAATCGAGCTATTTTTGAATTTTGATGATTCCAAACTCCCAATGCTCCAAAAGCACCGCAGGCACCAAGAGAAGGCACCCAAAATCCAGCAAGACCCAAAAATCCTAATAAGCCCAATAATCTTATTGAGCTACCAGGTTGACTTGGATGAACTTTATTAAGAAGCCCTGTGAGGCCGATAAGACCAAATAATCCAATCAGACCAAGGGAATTCATAATTAATCTCTAGGACGAGACTCGTTAACGACTAACTTTCTACCATCGACTTCAGCGTCATTCAATGCTTGAATAGCATTTTCTCCGCCATCAGACATTTCTACAAAACCAAAACCGCGAGAACGATTTGTTTGACGATCTGTAATGACCTTAGCTGATGTAACTGAACCGTGCTCAGCAAAGATTTGTTCAAGACTTGCGTCATCGATACTCCAAGGGAGGTTTCCAACATAAATATTCATAAAATTCCTTTCTAATGAAAAACAAAAAACGAAGTGTACAGCATTTTTCTAGAGAAAACTTAATATATTAAACATTTAAAAACTCTGAAGTTTTCTCCCCAAATTCAGACCACCACTCCATTCCCATTAAATGAATCCGCTCGAGGTTTGCATCTGATGAGTCGTCCATTCTTCGATTCACTAATCCAGTTGAAGAATTAACTCTTAGATAGTCTGAACCCATAAGGCTCACAGCAATCTCATCAAACATACTAGATTCAAGCATAATGCCTAAAATATCATGCCGGAGCCAATTCAAAGCACCCCACTTTGCTGAATGCTCACCATTAATTTTTCTTCTATTTATCCCGGTCCCTATGCTTAAGACTTTAATTTTATGTTCAGGAAACAATTTTTTGGCTTCTGAGTAGCCAAGCAAAGAGGGATTGTTGGCAACAATACCACCGTCAATTAACCAAGTACCATCATCGATTTCTTGAGTGGAGTAATAAATAGGTGCTGCGCTAGTGGCGCTTGCTGCACTAACCATTTTTATACCTGGTGAGTCGTATGAGCTAAGGAAACGAGGTCTTCTATTTTCCACATCATAGGCTAAAACTGCAACTGGTTTCTTAGACTCTCCAAGAGATTTATCCTGAAAATAATCCAGTAGCAATTGTCGCTTTCCCTTGCCATCATATTTTGGTTTTGTTTGAAGGAATGAGGCATTATCCCAAAATGATTTAGACATTGTTTTGGCAAGATTATCTTTAGACCAGAAGTTCTCTAATTCAAAACAACTGGCTTCAAGCCCTGCTATATTTAATGCATTAATTCCACCGGCGCTTGTGCCAATAAAAAAATCAAAAATATCAAAAATTTTCTTTCCTGAAGCAATCTCTAATTGCTTGAGGAAGACCACTGCCGCAATTGCTCTAACTCCTCCTCCATCAAAAGATAAGACCAACTTTGTTTTTTTAGTTGGAGTAAGGTATTTAAAATAACGACGAATGTCCAATGATCAATTGCTCACAAGATAAGTGCTATTTAAAGTTTGGCTGAGTCTAATTGCTCCTAAAGCAATCCTTTCTTGAATTATTGCAAAATGACTTTCCATATATTCATTGGTCACAACTTTTAGCGCATTTTGACGATAGCCAACTGATTGATGCATCGCAAGATCTCGACTCTCTTGAGCCCAAGATTCAATTTCTGAAGAGTGCGGGTTATGCAAAAAATTATCTATTTTTTTAGAAACATGTATCAAAAGATATTGCTCGCCGAACAAAGAATCCATGTGTTCAATAATTTGTCCATCCCACAGACTATGCATATTAGTTGCACTTCCATCAGTGAACTCAAGTATATGATCATTTCCACCTCTATCTTCTGGATAACCAACGTGCATGGGCTGATGAACATCTCCAACAAAATGTCCCACAAACCAAAGGGCCTCTGCCCTTTCGCGAGATGTTTTAGAAGGGTTATTTAAAATATCCATTTGATCATGAAAAGCAGCTATCAGGCATCCATTTTCTGGGCATGAGGTCTTGTATGTATTTTGCTCTGAATCAGGAAGATTGATGTAGTGCCAAGATCTTGTATCTTTTCTATCATCATTTTTAACCCAATCAGCCCAAAGACATGCTGTACCATATGATCCGTGCTCCTCAATTAAAGGATCTATAAATTTTTTTGCTGAAACTGTTAATAATTTATAAGCTTCGTCACATACCATTCGATGGGCTTTTTCCCACCAGGCATTTGCATTAAATGAAACAAGAAGCATTAGAGCAATAAAGAGATGTTTAACTGTAATCAAAGTGTTTCAGCTGCTTTCTTAGCTATTGCTCGAAACATAGCTACATGTGCATCTTTGGAGTATTGTCGCTCTTGATTAAATTTAAAATTTGATGAAGTTTTGGCAACCACAACCTCTGTGATGGGATCAATATATATATACTGATTATAAATTCCTGAGGCTAAGTAGTCAGAAGAGGGAAAGCCAGGAACCCACCATTGATAACCATAACCCCAGATACTTGAAGATAAATCATTCTCTCCAGGTTGAAGATGAGGCCCATCTGGTTGATGCGATGCATGGACCCAAGCTTCGGGGACAATCTGCTGATTATTCCACTTGCCATTATTTAAGTAGAGCTGTCCAAATTTAGCGTAATCACGCAAAGTAGCATTTAAGCCACCAAGAGCCCAGGCCGCTCCAGTATCATCTACCATATAATAAGCATCATGCTCCATGCCTATCTTGGTCCAGATTTTATCCTCAAGGTTCTTAGCAACAGGTTCGCCAGTAACCTCTTCAAGTAACATTGCTAACATTTGGGTATCAATGCTTACATAGTGATTAAATGTACCGGGTTGTTTTCCATTCTTTAAATTTTTAGCAAAATCTCTCATAGAAGTGCCTTGAGCTAGAGCTCTAGCAAATTTATTAATATCTGAGTTGTAGTCTGCGTAATCTTCATTGAAGATGATTCCAGATGACATTTGTAAAATATCTTTTATGGGCACATTGGCATAACCTGTACCATTGAAATCTTTGAGATACTTCGTGATGGGATCGTTCAGATCCTCGATGAGACCATCGTGATAGGCAATTCCAATTAATGCTGAGAGAAATGATTTAGCAACAGACCAAGAAATATGGGGTTGATCTTTTGAATTGCCCTGCCAATAATTCTCATAAAGCAAATCTCCATTACGCAAGACGATCAAGCCATCTGTTTTGAAATAATCTAATGCTTCTAAAAAATCATGTTCCTCTCCATCCATTGAATACGACAAAGGTAGTTCGAATGCCTTGGTTTGAAATATATGAGGTGTGCCTGAAGATTTAATGGGCGTGCTCGGAAAGACCTTATTCATATTAATAAAATTTTTAACAATCTTATCTTCATCGAACAGATGAACAACGTTATAAACCCGTATTGCTTTAGGAATATAAATTACAGCAGCAAAGAAAATAGCTATAAAGATTCCGATTAAAATTTTATTCAGCATCATGGACTCCTACTGAAACATTGATTGATCAAAGGCTTGGAGATATTCATTTGAAATCTCTTCTAGTTGGCGTTTATAACCTTTGTGCGTAAATATATAAAATTCTTTATTCTCAATTCCTGCAAAGATAGCTTGAGCTGCCTCTAGTGGAGATATTGGAAAAGTATTTTGCGCATCTTCAGCTGCAACTTCAAGCAGCGCTTTTGGGTCTGCATCTGAGCTTTCTGAAGTCTGCTTCAGCTCTTGATTGGAGGATCTATCAAATGTGCTATTCACGATATTAGTTGTGACTTCTCCGGGACAGACAATACTAACATCAACATTAGAGCCGGCTAATTCAGCTCGCAAGGATGTCATCATACCTCTGATACCAAATTTAGAGGCTGAATAAAGCCCCAACATTGGATAAGCTATAAAGCCTGAGGTTGAACAGGTAGCAATAATATGAGATTCCTCACTGGAAGATTGCATTTTCGGTAAAAAAGCATGTACTCCATTAAAACAACCCCCTAAATTAATATTTATTAACCAATCAAACATCTCTCGATTGACTTGACTTAGTGGCGCAGGACCAAGCACTCCTGCATTATTAAATAATAGATGACAATTTTGAAAAGTTTCAAAGGTTTGACTTGCAAGATTTTCAACTTCATTTAAGTTACTAACATCGGTGACTCTTGCTATTGCTTCAACACCTTTGCCTTTAACAATTTCAAGGGTTTCATTCAAACCAACTTTATTTACATCTGCTAATACAAGACGCATATTTCGATCAGCAGAAACCTCAGCTATACCTCGACCAATTCCACTTCCTGCACCAGTTATTACAGCAACTTTATTTTCAAAATCTTTCATTGATCTTCTCTTTTATTTAATCGTTAAAGATTATCTTAACTTAAATAAAATTAAAAATATTTAACTAAAAAATACGCTGAAGGAATGACAGCTGACCATAATATCAAAGCCAATGCTAGTGGTTTGACGCTAATTGATTTAAGTTCATGCAACTCAAACTGACTGCCAATACAGAACAATCCAAGCATCAGCAATGACTGACTTGCGATCTGAAGGTTGCTTAAAATTTCATCATTAAAACTAAAAACAGTATTAGCAATTATGGCTAAAAGAAAAAAAATTATAAAACGAGGAAATTTTGCAGCCTGTGTATTTTTATTAATAATCCAGTTAGCAATTAAAATTAATGGAATCAGCCAAATTGTCCTGCCCAGTTTTAATGTAGCAGCGGCTTGGACAGACTCATTGCTGTAGGATATTGCTGAACCAATTACTGAACTAGTGTCATGAATTGCTAGAGCAGACCAAGCACCAAATTCAAAATTGCTCATTTCCAAGTAATTGCCTACCAATGGAAATAAGAGTATTGCAATAGCATTCAATAAAAAAACAATGGACATTGCAATTAGTAGCTCTTGCGGTTTAGCTTTAATAATAGGAGCAACTGCAGCCATAGCAGTGCCTCCACAGATAGCTGCGCCTGAAGAGAGTAAAAAGGCAATGCGATTATTGATGCCAAGAATTTTACCAATAAGCAATCCAGCAAAAAAAGAAACAATTACAAATAACGAAATCCAGGGAAGGTATTCTGAGCTAATATTAATAGCATAAGGCAAGCTAATGGTTGCCCCTAAAAGCACTATGCCAATTTGCAAAGGTATCGTTCCAATGCTTCGCGAAAAAAATATCTTTGGGGGTTTAAAAAAATAAGTAAAAAGAATGCCTAGAAATATTGATAAGGCTGCATTACCTATAATGATCGCAACCAAGGCTGCTATGGAAAGTATGAGGTAAAGCAATTTAGATATACCTTAATTAAAATAATTTAGTAAACCTCATCTTAAGGGGTATTAAACAACTGAAACAACCCTTATCAATTAATTTATTTTTATCTAATATTTTTTTTTCGAAGCCTTATGCTTGCTGGAGTGACCTCAACCAACTCATCATCCTCAATAAATTCTAATGCCTGCTCTAAGGTATGTTGAATATGAGGAGTTAAAATGAGATTTTCATCTGTTCCAGCAGCCCTAATATTGGTGAGTTGCTTAGCCTTGGTAGGATTAACTGGTAAATCATTATCCCGGGAATGAAGACCAACAATCTGACCTTTATAAACTTCAAGACCATGGCCTAAAAACATCCGACCTCGATTCTGAAGATTAAATAATGCATAAGCTAAAGTTTTTCCAGTAATCATTGAGACCATAACTCCATTTTGTCTGGTTGCAATTTCACCTTTTTTAGCAAGCCCATAATGATCAAATATGCTTGTCAGGATTCCGCTTCCACTTGTTA
The DNA here is from genome assembly GCA_045564035.1 of Gammaproteobacteria bacterium. Classification (GTDB taxonomy): domain Bacteria; phylum Pseudomonadota; class Gammaproteobacteria; order Magnimaribacterales; family D2472; genus D2472. The sequence goes on from JBJLIA010000009.1 coordinate 12,067, forward strand.
GAGTTAAAAATTGAGAACGAAAGCCTATGAGACCTCTTGAGGGAGCCATAAATTCAAGCCTCATGCGGCCATTCTCTGTAATCACCAATGACTGTAAATCTGCTTTTCTATGGCCCATCTCCTCCATGATTGCGCCCTGATGCTCTTCTTCAATATCAATCACCACCACCTCATATGGCTCATGAATTTCTTCTCCTACTTCTTTTTGAATAACCTGAGGTTTAGAGACAGCTAGTTCATAATTTTCTCTACGCATCGTCTCGATTAAAACTGATAAGTGCAATTCACCTCGTCCTGAAACCTTAAATTGATCTGGGCTTTCTCCCTCCTCAACTCTCAGCGCAACATTATGAATTAACTCTTGTTCGAGTCGATCTTTAATATTTCTAGAAGTTACATATTTACCCTCTTGACCACAAAAAGGTGAATCATTCACTTGAAATACCATGCTGACTGTTGGCTCATCAACAGACAATGCTGGCAGAGGATTAATATGCTCAGGATCACATAATGTATCAGAGATATTTAATGCCTCTATTCCAGTAATACAAACTATATCGCCTGCTTTTGCATTATCTATTTCGACTCTCTCGAGTCCATGGTGACCAAGAACTTGAAGGATTTTAGCTTTTCTTTCTACTCCATCTTTGTCAATAACAATCACTCGATCATTTGGTTTAACAATTCCACCGGTAACCCTGCCTATGCCTATAACTCCAACATAACTATTGCTATCTAAAGCAGAAATTTGCATTCTAAATGGAGCGCTTTCATCAACGTCTGGGGCAGCAACTTTTTTAGTAATCATATCTAATAATGGCGTCATATCATCAGCCAATTCATCTGGCTCATGACCTGCAAAACCGTTAAGAGCTGAAGCATAAATAACAGTAAAATCTAACTGCTCATCTGTTGCGCCAAGGTTGTCGAAGAGATCAAAGACTTGATCTAGAACCCAATGAGGTCTTGCCTCAGGCCTGTCCACTTTATTGATCACTACAATGGGGTTTAGTCCTTTTTCAAATGCTTTTTGCGTCACAAATCTTGTTTGAGGCATAGGACCATCAACCGCATCAACTAATAGCAAAACTGAATCAACCATTGAAAGCACCCTTTCAACCTCTCCACCAAAGTCAGCATGGCCAGGTGTATCAACAATGTTAATCCGATGATCTTTCCAGTTAATGGCGGTATTTTTTGCCAGGATTGTTATCCCTCTTTCTCTTTCTTGATCATTCGAATCCATGATCCTCTCGGTTGTCATATTTTTTCGATCCAGGGTTCCAGATTGTTGCAATAGTTTATCTACCAAAGTTGTTTTACCATGATCAACATGAGCAATGATTGCAATATTTCTTAGTTTGTCTTTATTCATGATGGATATTATTTGGGATGGATTATACGAGAATATAAAAAAAGAAATACCCCAGATGATCAGTTATATAAAATATATCTTGAAGCCTTCATTGACCCTGAAGAACTAAGTCTATACTCTGCAGTCATCTGATTAATATCAGACAGACTTATAAAAATAAAAATGTCATTTAAAGAGCTTGGGTTATCGGATTCAATTTTAAGATCACTAGAAGATCTCAAGCACTCCGAGCCCTCAGAAATACAAAAACAAGCAATACCGATTGTGCTCGCAGGAAAAAACCTCATGGCTGCTGCTCAAACTGGTACAGGAAAGACAGGGAGTTTTGTCTTGCCGATGCTTGAGCTTTTGCAAGAAGAACCCCAGCCATATGCCAAACATGTGCATGCGCTTGTTCTAACTCCCACCAGAGAACTTGCTGCCCAAGTCAGAGAGAGTGTTTATACCTATGGCAAATTCACCGCTACCAAGTCTGCAGCGGTCTTTGGCGGAGCTAAAATATTTCCTCAAAAATCAAAACTTAAAAAAGGGGTAGATATATTAGTTGCAACTCCCGGCAGATTATTAGATTTACACAATCAAAAGGCCGTAAAACTTAACAGGGTCAAAATTCTGGTATTAGATGAAGCTGATCACATGCTTGATATGGGTTTTATTCATGACATAAAAAAAATTATTGCTCTCACCCCTCCTGAAAGACAAAACTTACTTTTTTCAGCAACCTTCTCTCCAGAAATAAAAAAACTAGCTCAAACTTTAGGATCCGACCTTCATGAAATTGAAGCTCAGTCACCAAACACAACCGTCAATGCAATTAAACAAGTCGTATATCAAGTAGATAAAAATCAAAAATCTAATCTTTTAAGTCATCTGATTCACTCAGAGCAATGGACTCAAGCTCTTGTTTTTTCAAGAACTAAGCATGGCTCTGAAAAAATTGCCAAACAACTAAATGCTGCTGATATTCAGACTGCAACGATTCACGGTGATAAAACTCAGGGTGCGAGAATGAGAGCTCTGCGAGAATTTAAAGAAAAAGATGTAAGAGTTCTTGTTGCTACTGATGTGGCAGCAAGAGGTATTGATATTAGCAATCTACCTTATGTCGTTAACTATGACATGCCGACCTATCCTAATGATTATATTCATAGAATTGGACGAACTGGAAGAGCTGGAAAAGAAGGCACTGCAATTTCTTTTATGAGCATAGATGAGCATAAATTTTTAAGAGGCATTGAAGAGTTGCTGAAAAGTAAAATTGATCAAAAAATAGAAGAAGGTTTTAAGCCAACTGCAAAATCATCCAATGAGCCAAGGTCTAGAAATTTTAAAGGCAACAAATCTGGATTCAAGAAAAGACAGGCAGCTAAAAAAGGGAGAACTGATTTTAAAAAATCAAATTCTAATCCCAGCAATCAGCCAACTAAGAATAAGAAAAAAGGCTCGAAAGCGAAGACTCGTTGGAAAAAAGGCAAGGTAAGTTAGGCATGTTTGCCTACATTCCATGAAACTCCTTTAAGCAAATCTAACTAATTAAAAATTTTTAATTAGTTAGAGTCTTTTGAACTGTTACTTTCGCTATTAATAATTTCACGATCAACGCAATCAAAGTAACCGAATTGCTCAGGAGAGCCATCACCAGCAATCACCGTGTCTCCATCCTTCTTTCTGATCATAGGGGGGCCTTGTGGCGCCATTCCTAAACAAGAAGTCATGGCTGCTCCCATATAACCCTCAACACCTAAGTGAGCATATGGATTTTTTGCTTCTTGAAACGGAGTCAGTTCTTTTGTTTGGCAAGCGCTAAGTGAAATTAAAACTAAAAAGATCAAAATTTTAAGATCAGATAAAAGATGCATAAGTTTTATATAAAAAGTCTCTATTTTACAGCATACAAAATTTCTTATTTAGAGATAAAAAACTCTTAGAAATTAATCAGCAAGATCCCTTTTTTAATAGTCTTTATTTAACTAGTGCAGCTGCCATAGACCCTGTATCATCAAATGCAGTAAAGCTTTGAATAATTCCATCCTCTACCCTAAACATATGTAATGTCTGAGTGTCTAGGCCATCAGCGGTCATTTCAGAATGCACAAAAACCATATTTCCATCTACATACATTGCTTTATGCTGAAGATTAAAATTTGGCCAGTATTTTGCAATTGGCTCAAAGACATTTTTAATAACCGCGTTTGGTCCAATGTGTCTTCCTGTGGTTGGAATATCGCCAAAAACTGTGAAAGTTAAATCATTTGCATGCAAAGCTGACCAGGCTTTTGTATCACCCGAAGCAAATGTTGCATAGGCTTTTTTAACTACTGTCTTTGCGTCATCTCCTTTCTCATGGTGACCAGCTTGAATACAAATTGCTGAAATAAATACCAGGGATAAGATAATTTTCTTCATAAGTTACTCCTTAATTGTTAAGAAAAATAATACTAGCCTGTAAAAACTCAAAAGTAAAAATTATAGTTTATTTTGATCATATGATTTATGGCGACCAACACTGAAGTCACGTTTGGCCAAGTGTTTTGTTGATCTACCCTGCACTCTTTTGCGCCACGATTTGTATGAAGAAGATTTCAAATTTTCTCTCATTAGCTGCTTAACCGCTTGCTCCTTTAGACCAAACTGAATTTCGATAGCATCAAAAGGAGTTCTATCTTCCCATGCCATTTCTATAATTCTTGAAATATCAGATTTATTCATTTATTAGATTATATTTGAATTCGCATGATGCTGATTTATTTATAAGAATAAAGCAGTATTTTCTTTTTTCTTAACCTACACTATCGAAATCAATATTTAACTTTGTTTTGTTATAAAAATTTTTTCAATTAGAGCTGTGCCAACTACTCGATGGAGCTCGGACAAACCATTAAATTTTTCACCCAAGCCTCTAACACTCTCAATTCTGTGTGTAGGTTTATTGTTATTTGGACTAGGTGAATCGCTCATAATTACGGCTTCAGCAGGAATGAGCCCATGGACTGTTTTAGCTGAAGGTCTTTCAATAACAAGCGGACTTAGCATAGGCGCTCTTACCTTTTTAATCAGTCTAGGAGTGCTTCTGCTGTGGATCCCGCTTAAGCAGCAAGCCGGAATTGGCACAATATTAAATGTAATGATTATTGCTGCAGTGATTGAATGGTCTCTGCCCTATCTTCCCCATCCAGAAACTTATGTATTGCAAATAGCACAAGCCATTTTTGGAACTTTGTTGGTTGGTGTTGCAAGTGGTATTTATTTAATAGCAAATCTCGGTCCAGGTCCGAGAGACGGTCTTATGACGGGCTGTCAAAAAGCGACGAATCTACCTATTGCGTGGGTAAGAGTTTTTTTAGAAATAACTGTTATTTCGATTGGTTGGATGCTTGGAGGCACAATCGGAATTGCAACAGTGATATTTGCCTTTGGCATTGGTCCAGCTGTATCTTTTGGTCTTTATTTAATAGCCTCAATATCTAAAAATTAATTTTTTGCAAAAAAAAAGGGTGCTGATAGCACCCTTTTTAAATCCAATGATCTGTCTTAGAAATTATATCCAGCTTTTAGATACCAGAATGCACCCTCAATCCCATATGGAGAAGTTTCATAGTAGATTCCTCCAAGGACATTTCCAGGCACGTCTTCACCGACCGCTCCAGCTGAACCATCGAGTTTTAAAGCCTCTGTATCAAATAAGTTCTGTACACCTGCTGAAACATAAAAATTATCAGTTAGATCAATGCTAATTGCCGCATCAACAGTCCACTCAGCATCTGAGTCAGTACCAAACCAGTCAGCATGAACTGCATAGTATTCACCATACATATTCGCACGAACAAATGAGCTGACTTTGTCGCTCCATGTTTGAGCAACAGTGATAGTCATTCTATCTTCAGGAAGGCCCTCTTCTAATCGTTTAATTTTAGATGCGCCTGTAACCTCGCCTGAGTTAGTAACCTCTGTTTCAGTATGATTCCATGCAGCACTTATGTCTGCATCCGCGCCAAATAACACAGTGCTATAAGTTGCAACTAAATCGTAACCTGTAGTTTCTGTATCAAAGTCATTGGTAAAGTAATTCACCTGGCCAATCAATTCTGGATTAGGGATACCTGCTGCACCCATGGCTGTTACCTGAGCTGCAGTTGGAGCTGCATTACTAGTTAAAGCAACCCTATCTTCTAATTCAATTACGAAGAAATCAGCAGTAAGAGATAACTCACCTGCGCTATAAACAAGACCAAATGATGTATTGGTTGCTTCTTCAGGATTAAGCTGTCCAGCTCCCAGTTTGAAACCAGGCAATGTTTGAGCCTGAGTAAGCTCACCATCAACTAATGTGGTTTGAGTATTAACAACGTTTACTTGACCCTGAGTAGGAGCTCTGAAACCAGTACTGGTTGAGCCACGTAAAGCAAGGTTTTCAGAAACTTGATATCTTGCATTAAGTTTAAAATCGTTGGTATCACCAAACGATGAGTAGTCTTCATATCTGAATGAACCTCCCAAAAGGAACTCATCACTTACTTGATTTTCTACATCAATATATAAACCATAACTTCTTCTTGTAAATGCACCTTGAGAATCTGGAGAAAATCCAGCAAACCCATGCGATCCAACATTAAAGCCTTGAAGAGCATACTTTCCAGCTGTCCACGAGGCTTCTTCACCAGAAATCACTTCAAATGTTTCTTCTCTCCACTCAGCACCATATGCAATGGTCATAGAATCAACCTGTCTTGTTAAATCAAAATTAAATACTTTTTCTAACTCAATGTATGAGCCAGTATAAAAGTTACGCGGAGTATCTGGACCCATTGATGGGTTAACAGTATTATTCAGACCAAAGTCAGCTTCATTTCTACCAACTGATCCACTAAGGTCATATGAATGGCCACTTAGAAACCCTTCAGTGATATCACCTCTTCTACCAATAGTAAGCGATGTATCAGTGATATTGCCTAGGAACCTTGGAGTGTAGCCACCAGGCGCGATTTGATTCATTAAAAAACAGCTCGGATCAGCCATAATCGTATCTCTTAGCGCATAATCTGATGGATCAACTTGACCTGAAGCACCTGTACCATAAGCACATGTTCCGTCAATATTACCAACTGCTCTGTAATCACCGATTGTGAAAACGCCATCTCTGCCGTCTGGATTACGGTAGTAAAATCCACCATCCACATCTCTTTCAGAGTAGTTACCAAACATATAAGACTCAGAACCATCACTATTTGTAACGCCTGAATTCATGAAAAATGTTACATCATCATCAATCTTGGGAGCGCCCCAAATTTGACATGGGTTTGCAACTGCTGAATTACCTCCAGCAACCAAATCTGCACAATCAGGTCTTTGCTCACTTCTTGAAGTATCATCAGCTTGTCTTATTTGAAAACTTGTAGTCACAAAGCCATCTTGACCTAGAGGCATACCATACTTACCAGCAATAGTTGTTGTAGCTCCATCACCTTCAGTGTATTCACCCATTTTGTATGAAAGACTTCCGCCCTCAGAAATATCATCTAGTACAAAGTTAATCACACCTGCAATAGCATCTGAACCATATTGCGCAGAGGCACCGTCTCTTAAGACTTCAACTCTTTTTAGAGCAATAGCAGGAATTACAGAAATATCTGCACCCTGAGAACCATCATTAACACCGCCACCTTGGAAGGCAATAACTGAGGCATGATGACGTCTTTTCCCGTTGGTAAAGATCAATGTAGCATCAGCAGACAAACCTCTTAGAT
>JBJLIA010000010.1:0-41900 GCA_045564035.1 Gammaproteobacteria bacterium
GTTTTGATAGGCATTTTAGATTATTGGATGATTTTGGGATAGAGATGTTACCAGTTCCTCTGACTGGATCTGGTGTGGATATTGATCAATTTAAAGCATTGCTTGCAGAACATGAAAATATCAAAGGCATCATCTGCGTTCCTCGTCACTCTAATCCAACTGGTGATATTTATTCAGATGAAAATATGTCTGAGTTGTTAGAGGCAGGAAAATCTTATTCAAATGAATTTTTGTTTATCTTGGATCATGCATATTTATTGCATGACTTTTCATCAACACCAAATCAAACACCTTCATGGGAATTAGCTAAGAGATTTGATGTCTTAGATCAAACTGCAATTTTTTGTTCTTTTTCAAAGGTTACATTTGGTGGTGGTGGATTATCTTTTGCTGCAGCTGGCACCAAGCTTTTTAAACTATTGGTGAGACAAAGAGGCTCTATGATTGTTTGCTCTGATAAAGTGAATCAAATGCGCCATATTGAATTTCTTAAAAATAAGCATGATGTTTTAAATCATATGAGTAAGCATGCAGATTTAGTTAAACCAAAATTTGAATTAGCGTTTCAAGCATTGGACTCCTTAAGCTTAGAGATAGGTAGTTACAAGAAACCAACGGGTGGATATTTTATTTCATACAACACAAGCAAACCGATTGCTAAAAGGGTTATAACTTTGTGTGAAGAGGCCGGAGTCTTAATAACTCCCGCTGGATCAACATACCCGCACTTTAATGATCCTGAAGACTCAAATATTAGGCTGGCACCAACTTTCTTGGGTTTAGAGGATTTAAAAGACGCAATGGAAGTGTTTACAACCTCTCTGCAAATTGCTTTTGGAGAATAGACTAGTTTACAGCTCTTGAGAGCGGCACAAATCTGCCATTTTCAAAATGGGAAAATAAATTTTTGATTTCTGGATGTTTTGGCAATTCTTCTGATGCATCATCAAGAAGGTTTTGTTCAGATACATAGGCAATATAAAAGATATGTCCATTTTCAGCAAAGAGATGATAAAAAGGTTGATTTTTTCTTGGACGAATTGAGGTTGGGATGGATTGATACCACTCTTCTGTATTATTAAACTCCGGATCCACATCAAATATGACCCCACGAAAATCAAGGAAGCGATGTTTTACCACTGCCCCTATAGCAAATTTTGTTTCAACTAACTCTTGTTTTATATTATCCATATACTTAACTTAATCATATCAAATTTTTGGAGCAAACTATGCTAGTCACCAGCACCCCCTCAATGGAAGGAAAGCAAATTCAATCTTATCTTGGGATTGTTATGGGGAGCACTGTTAGGGCTCGACATATCGGCACTGATATTTTGGCAACCCTGAAAAATTTAGTTGGAGGAGAGCTTAAAAGTTATTCAATCCTATTAACTCAAGCAAGAAAAGAGGCCATGGAAAGGATGGTTGCGAATGCTGAAGAGATGGGTGCAGATGCTGTGGTGAACTTTAGATTTGAAACCTCGACCATAGCAGCAGCCGCCTCAGAGGTTATTGCATATGGTACAGCTGTAAAATTTGAAGATTAACTCAATCAAAGTTTTTGGCGAACGGCATTCTGGTACCAATGCTATAGGATATTTTGCTGGAAAAAATTTTAATTTAAAATTTCAACATTATGATTTCTTAGGCTGGAAGCACAGACTAGCTCCAAAAAAAGATGAGTGGTTAAAATTTGATGTTCAAAGCTGCCTATTTATTTTCTGTATGCGCAATCCCTACTCATGGATTCAAGCAATGCATAGAGAGCCATATTATGAGCATTATCCAAAAATAAAAGATTTATCTTTAGAAAGCTTCATTCAATTTTCTATTGAAGATTATGAGAATTGCATAACTATGTGGAATCAAAAGAATGATTCTTACTTTAGAATGTCTGGGGAGATTCCTCACTCAATCATTGTTAATATCGAAGATTTTCATTTGGATCAGAAAAGATTTCATTCACGCATGGGTGATTTATTAAATAAGCAAAATTTACCCTTGATCGAAATGAATGATTATGTAAATGGAAGAGGGTGGCATGATGAAAAGGACATTGCGTCCTCATTACAGGTTCCTGAATTCGATGAGAAAATAGTTGAAATAATGAATTCTTCATTATCCTTAGAAATCATGAAAAAATGTAATTACAAACTACTTACTTAAACTGAGATAGAAATGAATAAAACCGAAAAAACAGCCTTTAGAGAAAGCGTAATAGTTGTCATGATGGGAATGGTTATTAACTTTCCCCTTCAAACATTTTTGCTTTGGCTCACCATAGATAATTGGAGCTGGACTAATACGTTATTAATTTCTATCTTTACCCAAACCATTCTCACGCTGGTGGCTTTAATTCGGGTTTACTCAATTCGTATGAGGTTTACTAGGGGTAAGTTTTAAGAGTTTTTGATTGCAAGTTGATCTTTGATTAAAGCGTGTGACTCTTTAGTAATTTTATATCTGGCATAAAAGAAAACAGCAATTAGCCCCCAAATCATTGCAAAGGGGCCATCAACCAATCCTAAATTAAAGATTATTTCTTCTGGTATCTCTCCAGGCACCGCATTTTCAGGAAAAGCAATAAAATCTAGGGCAACACCAGCTATGACATGACCAATACCATTCGATGTTTTGCTAAAGAATGATCGAGCTGCATAGAATACGCCTTCTTGTCTAATACCAGTGTTAAGCTCATGTTCATCTGCTATATCTGCTAATGCTGACATGACACTAATATGCAAGATAGAACCACATGCAGATGCAATAGACCCTAAGAAAATAATCATCGTTACTAATTCCCATGAGCCTCTTTCTGGAGCCAAGCCCAGCAGGGCAATATTGGCTGATGCAGACCAAAAAATGGTCAGGCCAATAACTGTTGCCACAATGACAATAGGCTTATCAAATCTTTGATGTAGTTTTGCTGTGAGGATAAATCCAAATGCATAGCCAATAATATTATTTATGATTAGCCAGCCAATTTGTATAGGAGAAAATTCCCAAAAAAAAGTTCCCATATAAATACCCAACGTTTCATGAGTACCAATGAGCATAGAAAGAAAAAACATGCCAACAAGCAATCGAGCATAGTTTCTATTGCCGATAGCACCATAAATGTCTTTAAATAAATCTGTTATTTTGATGTGAGATTCATTTCTAGATGGTTGTTTTAAATACGGAATTCTATCTTTAGTAAAATAGGCTGAAGCAAGAATACAAAGCGAAATCAAGACCATGCTAAAAATTGCTATCGGCCTATAAGACTCTTGATAAAGCTGTCCAACTCTTTCACCTGCAAAATATGGAAATATCAAAAACCAAACAAATATATGCATGATGATTACACCCATATATCCAAAAAGATTGTTGTAGCTCATCACTCTACTTCGCTCAAAATAATCATCCGATAGCTCTGCTCCCAACGCTAAATGAGGGACTGCAAACAAAGTGATGCTTAACCTAAGCAAGATCGTTGAAAAAATAAGCCATCCAAAGAGCTCAAATTCAGATAATCCAACTGGTGGAAAGAACATTAGATATATTGCTATCACTGTGGGGAAAGGTGCGGCAAACATAAAGGGATGTCTTCGACCTAGCTTAGACATGAATCGATCTGAGATTGATCCCATGACAGGATCAGAAATGGCATCAAAAATGATAGCAATTAAAACCGCTAGACCTGTTAAAGAACCAGATAGCCCAAGAACTTGATTATAAAAAAAGAAAGTAAGTCCAGCAAAGATCCAATTTGTAGCTCCCTCCCCGGTGGCGCCGATACCAAAAGCTAGCTTTGTTTTGACTGTTAGTTTATCTGAACTCAAGTTAATCCCCTCATTCATTCTAGCCTCGAATGCTCGATAAGGTAAAATAACTTCGTGAAACTAAAAATGTATCAGGTCGATGCTTTTGCTGATAAATTATTCTCCGGCAATCCAGCTGCAGTGGTAATCTTAGAATCTCCACTCAAGGATAGTGTGATGCAATCCATCGCCGCTGAAAATAATCTCTCTGAAACAGCTTTTGTAAGTATCAATGAAAGCCCAATTAATATTAGATGGTTTACTCCCTCAATTGAGGTTGACCTTTGTGGTCATGCCACCCTAGCAAGCGCCAAAATACTTTTTGAGCACTATCCTAACCTAGCTGGAAATGAAATTAAATTTGACTCAAAAAGTGGAGCCTTAAAAGTCACTAGCAGCGAAGAAAAACTTTGTCTAAATTTTCCCACTGATCAACCAGTTGAATCTACATTAGATCCGATATTTATAGAAATATTAGGTACTCGGCCTCTAGAATTACTGAGAGGTAAAGATGATTATTTAGCAGTGTTTAAAAATCAAAGGCAAATTGAAAGTATGCAGCCTAATTTTTCTCTCCTTAAAAAGATTAATTCTAGAGGAATGGTGATCACATCTCCAGGAGACAAAGTCGATTTTGTTTCAAGATGTTTTTATCCAGAAGCAGGAATAGAGGAAGACCCTGTTACTGGGTCGGCGCATACAATGTTAACTCCCTACTGGGCGAATCAATTAAAAAAGGATGAACTTGAGGCACATCAGCTTTCCAAAAGAGGAGGAAAACTTTTTTGTAAACTAGCAGGCGATAGAGTTTTTATATCAGGCACCAGTGTTATTTATTTTGATGGAATCATTTCTATTGTATAAACTCTAAGTTTACTAATTTTGGAGAAAATTTATGACTTCTTATATTGTTTACGCTTTGTTACTTGCTCTTGTTCAAATTTGGGTTGTTCCCGCAGCTTTCAATATGAAAAACTTTCCATGGCTAGGTTCAAATAGAGATGAACCAATGCCTAATGAGTTATCAGTTATGGGAGGAAGAGCTAGCAGGGCGAGTATAAACTTGCAGGAAAGTCTTCCAGCTTTCTTAGCGTTAGCTTTGCTTTCAATGCAATTATCTGTTGATGTTACTGGATTGGCTTTTTGGTGGTTGATCTTAAGAGTTGGTCATCTTATTGCATATATCTCTGGCGTAGCTTTAGTTAGAACATTGCTATGGCTAGGCTCATTAGTTACATTGATTATGATGGCACTAGCTTTAATATAAGCTTAATTATCTAAACTATAAAAAAGGGAGCATGAGCTCCCTTTTTTATTCAATAAAATTTTATCTTAAGTTATCTTCTTGGCATTAGGATTAATTAAGAATTTTTCTCCAGTGGCTTGTTTTGCATACACCATTAATGACTCAAGTGTTAATACCTCTTCAAGTGAGACCTCTTGTGTGTAGGTGCTTGCAAAAGTAGTCTTAATTTCACTTGCCACACGAGCTTGTAGCTCACCCATTTTTTCAAAGCCAACTTTACTTAGAAACGGCGTTAATAAAAATCCACCAATGCCCCAATACATTCCAAAAGATCTATTATTTGGCAGGGTAATTCCTGACTGATTGAGTGCACCATAAATATAAACTTGCTTATGATCCGTGGATCCATAGGGGCTATACTCGGTCGCATTTTTTCTGGCTGCAGCCTCCATGCAGGCTAGAATTTTTCCAGCTAGCTCCCCCCCACCAGTTGCATCAAATGCAAGAGTTGCTTTTGTTTCAGTGATAGCTGATGTTAATTGCTCCATAAAACCATCATCTGATGAGTTACAAACAAACTGGGCACCAAAAGATTTCAACAGATCAACATGTTCTTGTTTGCGAACAATGTTTACCAGCTGAACCCCATCATCTTTGCATATTTTTACAAGCATTTGACCCAAATTAGAGGCTGCAGCTGTATGGACAAGAGCTGTGTGTCCTTCCATTTTCATAGTTTCAACCATACCGAGTGCAGTGAGAGGATTTACAAAGCTTGATGCACAATCTCGAGGCTCAGTTCCTTCATTCATGACCATGCAACTAGCTGCTGGTAGACATCTATATTGAGTATACATTCCACCCCCAACAACGCTAACGACCTTGCCAAGTAATTCTTGTGCGTTTACTCCGGCTTCAATAACAACTCCAGAGCCTTCGTTACCGACTGGCATCGGTTTATTAAGTCTTGGTTCCATGGCACCCATAATTGCTTTTGGAACATCCATTATGATTTTTGAGTCTTCAGCCTTGAGGGTATTGATATCACCTGGCCCAATCAATAAACCCAGATCAGATGGATTAATGGGAGTCGCTTCTACTTGAATTAGCACCTCATCATCGCCTGGAATTGGACGTTCAGATTCAGTAATAGCTATTTCTAGCTTCCCCTCGTCTGTAACTGTAGAAGTAATTTGTTTATTTGAGCTCATTTCATCTCCTTGCAAGGCATTAAATAGTAATATGTCTATAGAACTATACAACTTAGAGCATGCTTTAAGTCAAGCAATAGAATGTAAAAAGATGAATGGATAAAATTGCATGACAGACTATTCAGATCACATTGGAATAATAGGGGGCGGAATAGCAGGCCTTACCCTTGGTTGCTCTCTTTTGAAAGAGGGTATCTCAGCAGTCATTTTTGAAAAAATGCCAGAAGACACTTCTCACGGAGCTGCCATCAGTCTTTCTTCTAATGCATTACGTTTGTTAGATAGGTTAGATATCTATAATGATCTAAGAAATCAATCATTTGTTCATTCTGAGGCCTCGATTCAAGGGCCGGAACACAAAATATGTTCATTCCAAACCCCCGAAGTTCTTACAACACGACGGCAAACATTGATATCGCTACTCTATTCCCAATACATCAATTTAGGTGGAGAGATTCACCATGATCATGCGCTTAAAAATTTTGATGCAGCAAAATGCGAAGCTACATTTACAAATCAAAAAAAATATAGCTTTAGGCACTTAGCTGCATGCGATGGTATCAGATCGTTAATCAGAGATACTTTTTTTGCTATCAATCAAAGCCCAAAATATAGTGGTTACAGTGCCTGGAGAGGCATAGGAAAATCAAACCTGCAAAGAATTCATTTTGCACTTGGTCCTGGTAGTCATATTGTTAGTTATCCAATTAACAAAGAAGAAGATGTAAGCTTTGTTGCGGTAAAAAAAGAAGATTACGAATTTAAAGAATCATGGAAAGAGGAGGGCTCTGTTAAAGATTTACTTGATGATTTTTCCATTTATGACTCTACAATATTTCCAGCTCTAGAAGATTCAAGGCCTTTATATAAATGGGGCATTTATGTCAGGCCTCCCTTAAAATCGATGATCTCAAATAACATTACTTTGCTTGGTGATGCTGCTCATCCAATGGTGCCATTTTTAGGTCAGGGTGCCTGCATGGCAATTGAAGATACTTATTCATTTGCAATGGCTTGTAAAGAAAATATTTCTAATTTGAGAGTTGCACAAGCGGCCTATGATTTTGTTAGAAGCAAACGCACTAAAAAAATACAAAGACTTTCAATGATGCAAGGCAAAATCTATCATATGAAGAACCCATTATTAGTTTCAGCAAGAAATGCTGTAATGAAATATACAAATATTCCAGGAACTGATTTAAAAAAGATTCATGACTACGATGCTCATGATGAAATGCAGATTTATTTAGCTTTTGGTGATCTGAGAGCTCGAGGCAATTTTCCTAATTAATCAATACTAGCAAATTTGTTTGTAGCCAAAATTAGTTCATGGGTAATTTCTTTCTCAAATGCACTATGACCTGAAAAAGGTGTGATAATTAATTTTGCTTCTGGCCAGTTTTTATGAAGTTCCCAAGCAGTTGTCAAGGGAGTGCAAACATCATATCTTCCTTGAATAATAGTAGCCGGGATGTTTCTAATAATATCAATGCCATCAATAAGCTGTTGCTCATGTGATAAAAAACCTTTGTTAATAAAATAGTGATTTTCAATAAGCGCAAATGCAAGAGCAAACCTGGGTTCAGAAAAACTATCCACCATTTCGGGGCTATAGCTTAGATTAACAGTAGACCCTTCCCATCTTGACCACGCAACAGCTGCTTCAAGCTTTTTGTCCTCATCATCACCATTAAAAATTTCATAATATGCTGATATCAAGTTATCTCTTTTTGATTTTTCAATTGGCTCAATAAATTTTTCCCAAGCATCAGGAAATATATTGCTAGTTCCATCTTGATAAAACCAATCTAATTCTTTTTTTCTCAACATAAAAATTCCGCGAAGGATCATTTCGCTCACCGAATCTGGATGAGTTTGAGCGTAAGCTAGAGCCAGAGTGCTGCCCCATGAGCCTCCAAAAACCAACCATTTATCTATCTCTAATTTTTGTTTTAAGGATTCAATATCCGCCACTAAATCCCAGGTTGTATTATTTGTTAAACAGGCATGAGGCTTGCTTCTGCCGCATCCCCTTTGATCAAACACTATGATTCTATAGGCTTCTGGATTAAAGAATCTTCTTACAGCCTCACTTCCACCTCCACCAGGCCCACCATGTAAAAAAACTGCAGGCTTTCCATTTGGGTTACCACATTGTTCATAATAAACTTGATGTTCACCTGCAATCATGAATCCTGTATCAAAGGGTTTGATTGCAGGATATAGATTTTGTTGTTTTGTCATAAAAAATTATCTTAGGTAAGCAAAGTGCTATTAATTTTTTTTGGTAGAGCTTTTTACTAGTTCTTCTGAGGAAGCAATTTTAAAGCGATCAATATCTTCTCCAAAGAGTTTCTTCGGTGATACAGATTCAAATTTTCCCTCAGTATCTGTAGGGTCGGTAAAGAACCCTAAAACATAACCGCCTTGAGAGTAACCCATCAGATCTCTGAGCTCGGGTACAAGATCTTTTGCTATGGAAGGAGGGCAAGACAGGTATTGATTTTCTTCCTGTCTTAGCCAATTTGGAGCATAGTGTAAAAAAACACCAAGTCTATTTTCTGATGTTTTATTGGCTCCCCCACCGTGCATTACAGACCCAGTGTAAATAAATACTGAACCTGCACTCATTTCAGCATTCTCGATTTCTTCATCTAGAGGCATTCTATTTTTGTCCCATTTGTGTGACCCTGGCACAACTTGAGTTGCCCCATTTTCTTTGGTGAAATCTGTTATAGCCCAAACAGTACTCAATTGAGTTTCAATTTTCCGAGGTACATATCCACCCCATACTCCTCGATCTCTATGCAAGATCTGAGGCGTTTCATTGGGCCCTATTGAAATAGCAGATGTAAAATGAAGCTGGTAGCCATCGCAGTGAGGCTCTAAAAATTTTTCTGATAGAGCATTAATTATTGGATTGAGGGCTAACTCACGACACTTGGGTGATCTTGCCATAAGTGCACCCACACGCTTTGTTTGAAATCCAGTAAATTCATTATCACCTTCAATATCCTTTTCAAGGTATGGTTTAAGCTCATTTTTAATATCACCAAGATCTTCTGTAGATAAAATATTTTCTATAACTACAGCAGCATCCCGTTCAATAATGGCTAGAATCTCTTCTATGTCAGTATCTGGAGTAACGCGTTGAATTCCCATAAACTAAGTTTAGGACAATTTTAAAAAATCTGCGAAATTTTTTATTTTAGGTTGTGTTGATAATTGCATCGTATATTTCTGGATCTGTAGCTCCTTCCGTTCCAAATAATAAAACAATGCTATTTGAATTGAGACTTATCTTTTTGGCAACTGCTTTGTTGTTCATTGTTTGCATGAGCCCCTCAAGGCCTGCAACTGATGACTCTCCCGCTTCAATTGATGGCTTATTTTTTGCAAGCAATCTCATTGATTTTGGAATCGATGCATCTGAAATAGTAATGAAATCATCGACACCTTTACTAAGTATTTTCCATCCTAAAAGAGAGGGCTCACCACATGAGAGTCCAGCCATCATTGTTTCTTTTTTAATATTAACTGAAGTCATTTGATTATTTTGAGCACTGCGAATGAGGCAGGGCGCATGCTCTGATTCAACAATAATAAATTTAATATTATTGTGAGGAAATTTTTCCCAAAAATATCCACATATAGCTCCCGGAAATGAGCCTACGCCGCCTTGTAAAAATATATGGGTTGGAAGCGGCAAGTTATTTAGTTGGTTAACAATTTCTTCTGCCATGACATTATAACCAGCCATGATATAGCGTGGATACTTTGTGTAACCTTCATAGGAAGTGTCTGAAATAAGGTGCCAATCGTTCTTTTCAGCATCATCAATGCATATTTTCAGGGATTCATCATAGTTTCCAGATACGCGCGTGACGATTGCCTCAAGATCCTCCATTGCTTTTTGACGGCCAGAACTTACTTCTGAGTGAATATATATCTGACACTTACACCCAAATAGTTTTGCACCAAAAGCTACTGATCTCCCATGATTACCATCTGTGGCGGTGGTAACTGTATATTTTGAAATTTGTTTAGAATACTTTCCTTGATGAATATCCTGGATGCTTATTTCGGTATTAATTTCTTTTTGCAGGGCATGATGAATAAATTTCAAAACTCCATAAGTACCACCCAAGGCCTTGAAGCTACCTAATCCAAAGCGAGAGCTTTCATCTTTGTAATAAATACTTTTAACTCCAATATTTTCTGCAATAACATCAAGGGAATGCAAGGGTGTTTCAGAGTATCCGTTCCAAGTTTTAATCTCTTCAAAAGCAACAGCTGTATTGTCTAAATTTAGTACAGAGCACAATTCATTAGGATAATGTTTTGTATCTTTATGGCTATTATGAAAATATTCAGTCAGCATGAAACAAAAGTATTAGTCTCTAAAGTTATCAAATTGCAGAGGTAGATCATATTTTTGGTCTTTAATTAACTGAATTGTTTGTTGTAGCTCATCTCTTTTCTTGCCATTGATTCTAATGCTTTCTCCTTGAATAGATGCCTGAACTTTTATTTTAGATTGTTTAAGTAGAGTGGTGATTTTCTTTGCTAGCTCTCTATCTATGCCTTCTTGCAGACTAACTGATTGACGTGCCTCGCCAGTTGCTGATTCTATAGATCCTGGTTGTAGTGTTTTTAAATCTATCCCTCTTTTAGACATGGCTTCATGAAGCACAGGCTCCATTTGCTTGATTTGAAAATCTTCTTTTGCTGTTAAAAGAATCTCTTTTGCATTAAGAGCAAAAGACGCATTAGTTCCTTTGAAGTCAAATCTATTTTGTAGCACTCTATTTGCCTGATCCACCGCATTGGTTAGCTCATGAAGATTTAGTTCAGATTTGATGTCGAATGAGGCCATATGATTTTTCTCTAATTATTAATTAATTCTACACCAACAAAATAAACCTCAATCAGATACTTGAGATTATTAAATTTAAAAAAAATTTAAGCTTCGGAAACGATAGTTGTTTTCATAGATTTTTTGCTAAGGCCCCAAATTAGTCGGGCAGCCTTAACAAATAATAATCTAAAGGTTCTATCAAAAAGTGGCACTTTTGTAATTTCAGATTTCGCATCACAAACTTGCTTTCCTCTAATCAAGTTCCCAGGAAGTGCTCCAGTCGCAATTCCATTCTCACTGATCACTTGACCACTTTTTATTGTAGCTACATATCCTGTTGCATCTTGAACCAGTCGCCTTCCTCCCAATGGTAAATCATGAATCATCTTAGGATGGCTAACATTTAATTTTTCAAAATCAATAATATTAATATCGCCTAACATGCCTACCTTTATTTCACCTCGATCAAAGAGCCCGAATGTTTCAGCTGTATCTTTCGTTTGTTTTTTAATGAGCATTTCTAAAGGAAATTTCTTTCCTGCCTCACGATCTCTTGCCCAATGAGATAAATTCGTTGTCGGCATGCTTGCATCACATATCAGCCCGCAATGCGCACCTCCGTCGCTGCCACCAGCAACTGACGATTTTAATCCATATGCTTGCTCAACAAAATCAAGTTTGTAATTTTCATATGGAGTAAAAGCTGCATAAATCAGATTGCTCCCATTATTCTTGATCATTTCATCGTACATAACTTCAAGTTCTGAAATGCCTCTTTCTAAGGCAACAGCAGCTATGCTGTCCTCTTTCTTTGGCTCATAGTTTGGAGGCGTTCCCAAAATGAATTGTGTCTCATAATTGGATGTCAGCTTTGTTGGAAGCTGAACATCCTTTGCAATTTCTTCTCTTGTTTTATTGTTAGGATTCTTGGCAAGTTGAATTTTAATCTCTGACTCAAAATCAGGTTGCTGGCCAAGCAATTTCTCTTTGAACTCAGGATCTTTCATAATTTCATATTTTTGTTTAAGCGGTAAATCAGCAATCTCTTTATAAGCTGGATATTGAATAAAAGGATGCAGCGAGCTTTCTAGGCCGAACATGAGTCCAACATTTCTACCAGGAAACTGAGGACGAATATTTTTACCCTTAAGAAATTGCTCTTCAGCAAACAGAATGGTCTTAACGGCATCTCCACTTGTTTGTAAAAAAGTTAATCCACAATCACTTTTTTTTACGTACTCCTTCATCCAAGACATCTCTATCTCTTCATCAAGCCAATCAGAGGTAATTTCTAATGTGCCCTCGCCAGCTTTATCAACTCCAAAGGCTAGAGCTCTCATTTCTTCTGAACTTGCTTCAGTACCTGGAACATACTTTCCATATATATCTCTGTGGAGGATCGTTCTTGATGTACTAAACCCAAGAGCACCGGCATTAATAGCCTCAGTTACCAATTCAGACATCTTATCTATTTCTGCTTCAGATGCATCCACTTGATTCTGGCATCTTTCGTATCCCATGACATAACTTCTTAAGGGACCATGACCCATCATAAATCCAAGATCCATGACAAAATCTTTTTTCTCAATTGCATTTAAAAACTCAGGAAAGGTTTCCCAGTCCCACTCAATACCTTCATGCAAAGCTGAGCCAGGAATATCCTCAACACCTTCCATTAACTGAATAAGGAAATTTTCATCTCCAGGTCTGACTGGTGCAAAACCCACCCCACAATTTCCCATAACTACTGTTGTGACACCATGCCAGCTAGAAGGTGTTAGGTATGGATCCCAGCAAACTTGACCATCATAGTGAGTATGAACATCAACCCATCCAGGAGTTACTAAATTACCTTTTGCATCAATTTCTTTTTTACCCGACCCTTTAATTTCTCCAATTAGAGAAATTGTTCCTTCATTGATGGCAATATCGCCAATAAATGGCTTTGCGCCAGATCCATCTATGATCTTGCCATTTCTTATTACCACGTCGTATAAATTATTTTTCTCTATATGCATTTATTCTTAATTATTTAACAATTCAAAGGTTATATATTGGCATAAATTATGTCAATAAATTTTGACACTAAAAATTATACTAGCTAATAAGAAATGGTGCCCAGAGGTGGAATCGAACCACCGACACAAGGATTTTCAGTCCTTTGCTCTACCGACTGAGCTATCTGGGCAATAAGAGATCAAGAATTATAACTGAACTGTGTCTAGTGGAGAATAGTTAGTTAGAATATAAATATGAATACAATTACACAATATTTATGAAACCAGTTTGTTTAGTTTTAGGCGCCGGGGCCGGCATTGGCGGAACAGTTGCGACCAAGTTTGCTAAAGAGGGCTATCACTCATGTTTATGCAGAAGATCTAATCAGGAGGGGCTCGATCACCTAGTAAAAAATATTGAGGAGCAGGGAGGATCAGCAAGTGGCTATTTGATTAACGCAATTGAAGAAAATGTTCTTGAGGAACTCATTGCAAGCATAGAAAGAGATATTGGGCCCGTTGAAGTGCTTATATATAATCTTGGCGCACAAACTGGCATGAAGCTTTTGAATGAGACTTCTTTAAAAGAATTTGAGTGGGGCTGGCGAATGGCAGATCTGGGATTATTTCGTGTTGCTAAGGTTCTTATGCCATTGATGGAAGCAAGAGGCTTGGGCACATTTCTTGTTACTTCTGCAACAGCAGCTATGCGTGGAAATAAGAATCAGCACTCTCATGCTGCAGCAATGGGTGGAAGAAGAATGTTATGCCAATCTCTAAATGCTGAATTTGCTCCTAAAGGAATTCATGTAGCGCACATTGTAGTGGATGGCATGGTTGATGCTCCTGATACTTTGGGTAAGATGCTCGGAGACAAATTATTTCAACAACTTAGAGAAACAAAAGGCATGGAGCATGATGGCTTGATATTGCCCGAAAGCATCGCTGAAACTTACTACCATTTATCCCAGCAACATCGATCAGCTTGGAGTCACGAAGTTGATATAAGGGCTTTTTCAGATACAGCCTGGTGGAACAGCTAGTCTAGAGCTTTAAAACCTGAGGCTTGCTCAACTTCCTCGTTATTAAAGAATTTTTCCATCTGCTCTATTAACCAAGAGCGAGTATCAGCCTGAGATAAGTCCAAGTGTTTTTCATTGATGAGAGTGGTTTGATGCGATTTCCAAGATTCCCATGCTTCTTGAGATATTGTCTCCATTAAATTCTTGCCTTTAGGTCCAGGCATTGGAGGAGTTGTCATGGCAGGCAAATCTTTTTGAAATTTTTTACAAAAAACAGTTTTATTCATAACTCTTTAATCACATTGCTAATGGGTTTTGGAAGACCATAATCATCTATTCTATCCTTTTTTATCCATTTATATGTCTGATTAGTTTCTATTTTTAACTCTTTTAATGAGACATAGGTTCTCAAATTTATTTCAAGCTTTCTATGTGTAAGCTCATGGTTAATTTTTTGATCAGCGATTAACTTAAATTTTTTGATATCGTTTTTTACAGACTCAGTATTAAAAGGAAGCCATAGATTTTTCCATATTGAACTAGCTTCATTCTTTGCAAGTAATAAAGATTTTTCAGTTTGTATTAATGATAAATTCATCGAGATCACTTTTTTAGCTACAGAAATTTTATTTTTCTTAACTGCATCCACCTTAAATGCAGACAAGCATTGGGAGCTAATCGGACATTCGCCACAAGATGGGTTTGAAGGAGAGCAAATTGTGGCTCCTAAGTCCATAATTCCTTGTGTATAAGAAAAACAATCATCTCGATTTATCATTTCTTTAGAAAGTTTCCATAGTTCAGCCTCTTTGATTAAATCTAGTTCTTTTTTCAGAAATCTTGAAATTACTCTTTTAACATTTCCATCAAGTATTGGATGAGGATCAAGATAGGCTAATGACATGATTGCACCAGCAGTTGATTTGCCAATCCCAGGCAACTCTATAATTTGTTGAAAGTCTTTTGGGAATCTATTTCTATAATTATTTTTTATAATTTCTTTGGCAGCAAATATATTTCTAGCCCTTCGATAAAATCCAAGCCCTGACCATGCAGCCATTATCTGATCTTCACTTGCTTGGGATAGTTTTTTCTGAGAAGGAAATTTTGTAATAAAGTTTTTAAAATAAGGAATGACCGTTTTTACTTGTGTTTGCTGGAGCATGATCTCAGAGATCCAAATTCTGTAGGGCGTTACTTTTTTTCTCCATGGCAAATCATGCCTCCCATGATCCAAATACCATTGAACGATTTGCTCAGAGAAAAGTTGATATCGTTTATTCAAAGAGATTTTCTTTTGAAATTGGCTGTTGATCACCTGCAAAAGAGTAAATTATTGGAGCTCCTGTTGGAATTTCTAGGGCAATAACCTCATCTTTTGATAAATTATCTAGTTGCATGACCAAAGACCTAAGCGAGTTTCCATGTGCGGCTACTAAAATATTTTCTCCCTGTAAAAGTTTTGGCAAGATTAAAGAATTAAAATAAGGAAGCACTCTTTCTGCAGTATTCTTTAGACTCTCGCCACCAGGCGGCGGTATATCATAGGACCTTCTCCAGATATGAACTTGTTCTTCACCCCATTGTTTTCTAGCATCATCTTTATTTAAGCCTGCCAGTTCTCCATAATCTCTCTCGTTTAACGCCTGATCTTTAATTACTTCAATGTTTGTTTGATCAATGACATCCAGAATCATTTGACCTGTAATTTGTGCTCGCTTCAAAGCAGAAGTAAACATTATAGAAAATTTTATATCTCTCTCTTTGATAAGATTGCCTGCATCTATAGCTTCTTTTTCTCCAGCAGAAGTTAGTCCAGGATTTTTCCACCCTGTAAATAAATTTTTGGCATTCCATTCACTCTGCCCATGACGAACAAGGACTAAAAAATTTTGATCTTTCATAATATAAACCTCACCAATAATTATATTTTAAGCGATAATAAGCAAATGCTAGAATTCAATTTATTTTTAATAGACTATTGGTATTTTTCTGTTCCTTTATTTCTTTCAATTATTTTATGGTTTCGCTCTGAAAGCCGAAGGGGCGGGAACAGAGTGGATTGTAATCAGCTGACCAATCTAGTAAATAAAGAGTCTGCCTGTTTGGTAGATGTTAGACCAAAAAGTGAATTTGATGCTGGGGCTATTGCAGGATCGGTGAATATTCCCTTTGAAGAGCTTGAAAATAGAAATGATGAATTATTGAAAGCAAAAGAAAATCCCATAGTGTTGATTTGTAAAATGGGAAGAAATGCGGCTCTGGCTGGAGAAAAGATGCAAACCTATGGCTATAAAGAAACTCATGTCTTGCAGGGTGGAATTTCAACCTGGCAGCAAGAAGGCTTACCATTAGTTAAGATAAAATAGATAAAAATGAATTACTGTAAATTTATTTACCTTATGCATGAACAATAAAACTATATTTTCTTTTTCTGCGCTAGTATTTATTTTTAATATATCTGCAGCTGAACTTACTATAAATTTATCTGGCCAAAGTAAAGCAGGAGTTCTCTCTTTAGCTCTATATAATGACCCAGAATCATATGATTATTCTGTTAAGGGTGAGAAGCGAGATGAGAGTGGTGTTTTTGCTGGGATTGAATCCTTTATTGAACCTCAAAAAATTCATAAATTTGTTATAAATATTCCTGATGGAAAATATGCGATAGCACTTTTTATTGATAAAAATAAAAATAATAAAATTGATAAAAACTTTATAGGCATCCCAAAGGAGCAGTTTGGTTTTTCTAACAACGCAATGGGAAAATTATCTGCGCCTTCATTTCAACAGGCTATGTTTGAAGTTGCTGGAGATACTATTCAAAATATCGAGTTAAAATAATTTAAAATTTGAGCTATGAAAGAAGTAACAATTTATACAACAATGACATGTCCTTTTTGCTACAAAGCGAAGGGATTGCTGAATAAGCTCAAGATTCCATTTAATGAAATTTCTGTAGATTTAAAACCAAAACTTAGAGAGCAAATGGCTGCCAAGGCTGGCAGAACATCAGTGCCTCAAATTTGGTTTGGTGATTCTCATATTGGTGGATGCGATGATCTTTATGCACTGCACGATGCTGATAATTTGTTAGAGGCTTTGAGTTAAGATTGCTGAGCTTTTATTTTTTTTGTCAGAGTATTTCTGCCGAGACCTAAAACCTTAGCAGCTTCTTGTTTTTTGCCGCCAGTTTTCTCTAACGCAAAATCAATCATAACTTTGTCTAATGTAGGCTCAATTATTTCCAGCATATTTTCAGAATTACTCTTATAAATTTCACCAAGCCATTGCGAAAATACTGATTGCCAGCCATCATCTTGAGACTGAGGCGATTGTTCCGTGCTAATAATTTCTCCAGGAAGATCTTCTAATTTTACATTCTGAGTAGGCGCCATTAGAGCTATCCAATAACATATATTTTCTAACTGTCTTACATTTCCAGGCCAATCATATTGGCTCAACGCAAGAAGAGCTTCTGGGGAGAGCACTTTTGGCTCATCTAGCAATGAATCAGCATGTCTTTTCAAAAAAGTAGAAGATAAATCACCAATATCCTCTTTTCTTTGTCTTAGTGGCGGCACATCAACCCTGATTACATTTAGTCTATAGTAAAGATCTTCCCTAAAGGTACCAGAAGCAACCAGTGATTCTAGACTTTGATGGGTAGCTGCTAAAATTCGAACATCCACCTTTATTGGTTTATCACCACCAACTCGAAAAAATTCTTTATTTGATAATACTCTTAATAAGCGTGTCTGAGTTTCGAGAGGCATATCTCCAATTTCATCAAGAAATAAAGTGCCACCATTTGCTTGTTCAAATCTACCTATTCTTTGCTCAACAGCACCTGTAAAAGCTCCTTTTTCATGCCCAAATAATTCTGATTCAATGAGTTCTTTTGGAATATCAGCCATATTTAAAGCTATAAATGGCATATCATGTCTCGGGCTATTTTTATGCAATGACTTAGAAACTAGCTCTTTCCCAGTTCCTGACTCCCCTTGAATAAGAACAGTGGCATTTGTATTAGCCAGCTTTCCAATCGACCGAAAAACAACCTGCATTGAAGGCGCTGAACCGATAATTTCTGATTTAGAAACTTTTTTTGGTTTAGCTTCTTTTTGTTCTTCAAGAGCTTTTTTTACTGTGCTAATAGCTTCTTCTAAATCAAAAGGTTTGGGAATATATTCAAAAGCACCACCGCCGTATGCATCTATCGCTGCCTGCATATCTGTAAAAGCAGTCATAATTATTACTGGTAATTTTTCATAATTATTTTTGATATGTTTTAAAAGATCATAGCCGTGCATACCTGGCATTTTTATATCTGAAATTATTAGGTCTGGTTTATCTATATTGAGCGCATCGATTAAAGATTCACCATCAGCAAAGGTTGCTATCTCAAGGCCAGCACTTTTAAGACCCTCTTCAAGCACTATGCGAATGGCTTCATCATCATCAGCGATCCAAATTTTAGGCACTTTTAGCTCCATTAATATTATTATTGGAAATTGGTATTAAAATAGAAAATATTGTCTGATCATCTTTTCGATCAAATGAAATTGCTCCACCATGAATTCTGACAATATCTTGAGAAATAGATAGCCCTATTCCTGAGCCATTTTCTTTACCTGATATCATTGGAAAGAAAATTTGGTCTTTGATTTCTGCGCTGATTCCAGGCCCATTATCTTTAACAACAATTTCGGCCAGGGTACTATGAATGGTTCCATTAATTGGTTGTCGGTATGAGATTTTTGTTTGTATGCCTAGACAAGGCTCTTCAGCAAAGTTCGTGCATGCATGCACGGCATTTTGGGTAACATTTATTAAGGCTTGAATAAATAGATTTTTATCTCCATAAATCTCAGGAATACTTGGATCATAGTCTCTGTCTATAATTAAGTTCTCCAGGGATTCAGCATTGCTTAAAGCTAATACTCTTTGTAATGATTCGTGAAGATTGAAATATTCAAAGGTTGGTTTTTTCGCTGGAGTTAATATCCTGGTGACAATCTCATTTAATCTATCTGTTTCTTCTTCGATTATTTTCAAGAATTTTTTTGAAAAATCATCTACGTATTTAGACTTTAAAATTTGTGCGCTACCCTTAATTCCTGAAAGGGGATTTTTAACTTCATGAGCTAAAGTTCTGGCTAAGCCAGCGGCAATTTTTTGAGTTGAGAAACTTCTTGTTGAGTCAATTATTTTATTAAGATTATCAATACTTACTGCTTCTATAAAAATAAGATTCTTTTTTTCTGAAAAGGTAATCGTTAAATCTACAGTTCTCTCGATGCCAGATTGATAAATAATTTCAAAGTCTCGTCTGGTAACAGATCCAGAGTTTTTTCTAGTTTTTTTTAGAATTTCGTTAATTTGAAAGCCAGTTTCTTTATTAAGTAATGATGAGATTGTTTGCCCAGAAAATTTTGAAGAGTCACCAATCCAGTTTGCAGCTTTTGCCGCATCATTGATCCATAGTAATTTAAAGGCATCTCCATCTAAGATGATGATTTCAGTATTTAAGTTATCGAATGCTTTAAACTCAGAATAATCCATAACCATAACTTTAAAAAATAAAGCCCTCTGTCAAGGAGGGCTTTTTATATTTCTCTGTAGAAGAGTTATTCAACCTTTCAATTATTTAGTAAGCGTTCCAACAAGGTGAGCTAATATTTTGTACGGATCAGCATTTGAAGCTGGCCTTCTATCTTCTAGATAACCATTCCAGTTATGTTCAACTGTATACACTGGAATTCTTATGCTGGCTCCTCGATCGCTTACACCGTATGAGAATTGGTCAATACTTTGAGTTTCATGAAGGCCGGTTAACCTCATATCATTGTCAGATCCATAGGCTGCAATACCCTCTTGATGAACTTTACCAAGTTTGTCACACATGGATGAAAATAATTCTTCAGATCCATTTGATCTCATTTCTTCATTCGAAAAGTTAGTATGCATTCCGGAGCCATTCCAATCGCCAGTTTTTGGTTTAGGATGGATATTTACACCAACTCCATATTCTTCAGCAATCTTATAAAGCATATATCTGCTTACCCATAGATCATCTGCAGCTTTAATACCCTTTCCGAGACATTGATATTCCCATTGACCTAGTGCAACTTCAGCATTAGTTCCTGTTAATGTAATACCTAAATCTAAACATGCTTGAAGGTGGTGATCAGATATTTCTCTTCCCACTACATTTCCAGCTCCTACACCACAATAAAAGTCACCTTGCGCTCTTGGCTCTCCATTTTCCCAGCCAAGCGGTTCACCAGTCTCAGGATCTGTAAAGAAAAATTCTTGTTCAAATCCAAACCACCAGTCATCTGTAACCACAGCTTCCGCTGCTGCACGAAAATTAGTTGGATGAGTAGTATGATCAGCTGATTGAACCTGAGTCATTACCAAGTCATGGCCATGAGGATTTTCATAGGTTTGCACAGGAAGAAGTAAGCAGTCTGAGCTTCCGCCTTCAGCTTGTTGTGTTGATGACCCATCAAAAGACCAGTCTGGAGCAGTATCTGCATCTGTAGCTTTTACTTTACTCCTCATTGAAGGTTCTGGCTGATACCCATCAAGCCATATATATTCATAAGTTTTATAATTTGACATTCTGTTTCTCCTAAAATTTTTAAGTACTTATATACATTAAAATGCAATTGTAATGCCAATAATTTTGCACTTATATTGTGCAAATATTGCATAATTATAGGGCAATTAATATAAATACGCACTTTTTTAGTGCATATTTAAAAAACTTTGTATTTTGGGAATATATGACTCAAAATTTTCAAAAGAATGGTTTCCTCCGAATATAACCTCAATTTGACTGCCGCAAAAGAATGTAACAGCGAGCTTGTAATCAAGAACCTCATCTCCTGATTGAATTAAAGTCATGAAATTTTTATGTTTTTTTAGATGCTTAATTTCTTTATTCATATACTCCAACCAATCTAGCTGTTCTTGGTTAATAATGAATTTGTCCCCAGTTGAATAGTTTATATTTTCACCAAGATATTCAGACATATCTATTGGTGGAATCGCTGGATTAATATTGACACATAATAAATTAAATTTTTCTGCAAAATATGTTCCATAGAATCCTCCTAAGGAACTCCCGATAATTGATGAAGGAGATTCTTTTTTAATTATTTCTTCAATCTGATAATAAGCATTTTTAATATCGTTATCTAAGTTAGGAATTAAGATCTTGGTAGCAGCAGTATTTTTTTTTACAAAAGATTTGATTAAGTCTGCTTTAGTTGAATCTGAGGAAGATGCAAATCCATGAAGATACAAAATTTTAGTCATTCAAAAAATTTATCTCTTTAGCTTCCACCGCTCCGTTTAAAAATATATTTTCCAACCACTCAGTTAGAATTCTATTTTGCTGATATTTTTCATCTTGTGATTGAGAGAATGGAGAAGGCGCAAAAAATGGAACGGGTTTTTCTTGCTGATAGGAAATTACTTCTGCCAATTTTGCATCAATATAAATATTTATTCTTAGTAAAAAGTTTATTAACGTCGCATCATTATTTTTAAATTTTGCTTCAATTGAAAGAGTATGCGGAGTTCTTGAAATCACAAAAAACTCAGCCTTATTATTTTGTTCATTATTTAGAATTTCAAAAGTATAAATATCATTTTGAAAATCGCAGAGAATTTTTTTAAGCCTCGAAAAATTTGCGCTGCATGTGGTTAGATGATTTTTTGTTTTTAAACTTTTATACATTCATTTAATTCTATAATCATTGTTAAAAGGTGTATAGGATTTGCAAGCTTCAATGTAATTCTCAATCTGAACCCTTTCTGATTTACAAAATTCGGTTACCGCTTGGCCAAAATCATCTTTTAAGAAATAATGAAATGATGAACTAACATGTGGCTGAAAGCCTCGTCTAATTTTATGCTCACCCTGAACGCCAGGATCAAAAAATTTGAGATTATTCTTTATGCAATATTCTATGCCTTGATAGTAACAACATTCAAAGTGTAGGTTTTTTATCTTTGCTGTTGCTCCCCAGTGCCTTCCATATAGAGTATTTGAACCTTCAAAACATAATGATGCACCAATTGGTTCTCCAGCAATCTCAGCAAAAAAAATAACTGGTTTAACTATCTGATTTGCGGCATTAATTAATTTGAAAAAGTCTCTATTAAGATATGGATCTTGACCTCTTTCATAATAGGTTTTTTGATAAAAAACATGAAATAGATCCCAATCCTCAGTAGTAATTTCATCATGTTGTTTGCATACAAATTTGATACCTTGTTTTGCTATGCCTTTTCTTTCTTTACGAATAGTAGCTCTTTGACGTGAGGTAAAAATTGATAAAAAATTATCAAAATCTTCAAAATTTTCGTTCACCCAAGTAAATCTATAATTAAATCTCTCAACAAAACCTTTTTCTTTTAACACAGTCTTGCATGCTTCATTTGGAAAAAGAATATGCCAGGATTCTATTTTCTCCGTTTCCATTTTTTTAATGCCAGCATCAATTAGGCTTAATTTACTTTGTTCATTTTCAGCTAAAATTCTATCTCCTTCACAAGGCGTGAATGGAATGGCAGTGAGCAATTTTGGATAATAGGATCTTCCAGTCCTTTGAAGAGCATTTGCCCACTGATGATCAAATATAAATTCTCCATAGCTATTAAATTTTTTATATAAGGGCATGAAACTTATTAATTTTTTATTTTTGATTTCGCCGATATGTTCTGGAATCCATCCAGATTTTTCAGATGCGGAATTACTTTCTTCCATGGCACGCAAGTATGCAAAATCTTCAAATGGATTATTTGCTTTTATTGAGTGCAGCTTTTCTTGAAGATTAATTTTTATAATTTCAGGTTTCATCAGATTAGATTATTACGAAACACAATACAGAGAGAGCAAGCAAATATAATGATGCCCAATGATTATTTTTAAATGCCATTAAGAATTTTTTTTGTGAAGCAAGATTATATTGATAAAAATAAAAACCGCTCAATAAAATTATCCCAATGAACCAAGCAGATGAAAGTTCGGCCTTATATCCGACAACGAACAAAAGATTGATTACAACAATTTGCAAGATCGCAATTATTAATAAAGTTTTTGTTCCCCACCATAATGGAGTGGAATTGATCCCTAATTTTTTATCATCTTCCAAATCACACAATCCATAGTAGGTGTCAAAGGCAATAGTTTTTGCAGCGATTGCAAAGTACAGAAAAAGCATTGTTGGATTATTTAACTCATTTGTCATTGCGTAAACAATAATTGTTGGATTAAATGTAAGGCCAAGAAAAATCTGAGGCCCAATAAAAAATCTCTTTGTCAGAGGATATAAAACTATCATTAAACCAAAGCAGATACTTATAAAAATAGTATTTGCATTGGTTAAGCTAAGTAACATAAGGCTCAAAACACCAAGCATCGCAAAAACAGCCCAACTTTCAGATATTGACAGCTTTTTACTGGGTATTGGCCTCATTTTTGTTCTCTCTACGCCCCCATCTAGGTCTTTATCCCAAATATCATTGATTACACAACCCGCAGATCTCACTAAAATACTTCCAATAATAACTATTAATAAATCAACGTACTCAAAATTACCCTTTGTACTGATAACTAAAGCTAATAATGCTGGCCAAAGTAATAAGTAGATTCCGATTGGCTTATCAAGACGCATCAATTCAAAAATGGCCAACATCTTATTCATGGTAATAAAAATACTTCCATAACACTTAAGGGGTATCCTCGAACAAGGTAATGTGTCCTTCTGCCCCAGATCACATCTTCAAAGGACGTCTCAAATTGAGCAAACTCACGACGTGTTTTAATAAATAACTCGCTTTGGAAGAGCAAATCACCAAGTGGTTTTGATCCAATGGTTCCTAACCCAGGATAACCTTTTGATGAGGTTAGATTCGGAATAATACTTCTTGCATATACAAGGGGCACTAAATCTCCATATAAAACTACTTCTCTAATGCGAACTTCTTCTGATGCAATATCAAGTGCTAAATATTCTTCGTCCTCGGCAATACCAAGATCATCGCTTAAAATTTCAAGTTTAAATTTAGAATCCGATGAAATTTTTGCAGTAATTGAGCCTTCTTCATTTAGCCACTCAAGAATGTTTTGTTTTTTCAAATGAGTTTTTAACTGCGAGTCACTCAGCCAATTATTAATTCTTTTTGCTTGCATGAATCAGATCTCTAAAATCTGATATTATAGCCTGCTTAATTTTCATTAAATGAGACTTTTTAAGTCAGATTAAATAAGAGAGAGAAAATGGAATATAAAAAATGGGAATGCATTGTGTGTGGACTAATCTATGATGAAGAACTGGGTTGGCCAGATGATGGCATTGCTCCAGGAACTGCTTGGGATGATGTTCCTGACGATTGGTTATGTCCTGACTGCGGAGTAGGTAAAGAAGATTTTGAAATGACTGAAATTTAATGATTGATACCCCAAAAAACTTAACCAGAAATATACTTCTAGGTTTGATGCTGGGTTTTGTTGTTGGGTCTTTTCTTTTTTATACTAACTTTTTTCCAAGCTCAGTAGATACTTTCGTAGAAAAATATATTTTTAAGATGGGCGGAGATATTTTTATGAATCTCCTAAAACTTTTGGTTGTGCCTTTAGTTTTTTTTTCTTTAGTAACAGGTATCTCTTCTTTAGGCAGCTCCCAGTCTTTAGGCAAGCTAACATTTAAAACTGTAGGCTTTTATTTATTAACTACCGGCATAGCTGTTTCTTTGGCACTGATTGCAGGTTCTTTTTTTCAACCAGGCTCAAACTATTCGTCTGACATAACTATGGCTGCACCAAGTTCTCTGCCTCAAGGGCAAGGAATATACTCAACTATTGTTGGCATTTTTCCTTCAAACATAATTCAAGCTATGGCAGAGAATCAGATGCTTGCAATTGTCTTCTTTAGCATTTTATTTGGCCTTGCTCTTAATAAAACGAATCATTTAACAGGAAATTTAAGTGATTCATTCGCCAAACTAAATACTGTATTTTTACAACTTATTGTAATGATTATGAGTTTTGCACCCTTGGGAGTCTTTTGCTTAATTGGAAAGTTTGTGATTGCTGACGGGCTTGATATCTTTCAAGATGTTTTAGCTTATGTTGTTTTGTTAATCGCTCTGCTGTTATTTCATGCTGCATTTACTTACTCATTATTTTTGAAGTTTATAGGTGGATTAAATCCATTAACTTTTTATAGAAAGATGAAAGATGTTGCTTTGTTTGCTTTTTCTACTTCATCAAGTGCAGCGACTATTCCAGTAACTCTGAGAACCGTGAATCAAGATTTAGGCGTCAACCAAAATGTTGCCTCTTTTGTGGTGCCTGTTGGAGCTACGATCAATATGGATGGAACTGCGATTATGCAAGGTTTAGCGACAGTGTTTATTGCACAAATGTCTGGTATCGATCTAACGCTTTTTCAATACATTCAAGTTGTACTGCTGGCCGTTGCGACCTCAATTGGAACCGCTGCTGTTCCATCGGCAGGAACCATCACTTTGATAATAATTTTGCAACAATTCAACTTGCCTCTTGAGGCAATAGGGATCATTCTTGCGGTTGATAGGGTTCTCGATATGATTAGAACATCGGTAAATGTTACCGGTGATGCTGCAATTGCATGTATAGTTGCGAAAACAGAGAATCAATTAGATGAAAATATTTTCAATTCAAAGGCTTAATTGGTGATGAATTTGAATTTTATTTGGTAAAATCTAACGCTTGTTAATAGGAGATAGATGATGAATATATTAATTGCACCTGCATTGGGTGTTGTCGGGTTAATTGCTGCTTTGGTGGTGTTTAGTTTGGTTATGCGCTATTCAGATGGTACAGACCAAGTAAAAAAGATTGGTGATGAGATTCATAAGGGCGCAATGAAGTTCATGAAAACTGAATATACCTATTTATTAATTTTTGTTGCCGTCTTAGTTGTATTAGTTGCAAGCTTTCTAACCATTCAATCAGCAATTGCAGTTGTGGTTGGTGCTGCCTGTTCATCGCTTGCTGGATTTATTGGTATGTATGCAGCAACAAAAGCAAATGTGAGAACAGCGACTGCAGCTCAACAAGATGGAGCAGCTGCTGCATTAAGTGTGTCTTTTTATGGTGGTTCTGTAATGGGATTATGTGTTGCATCACTGGGCTTAATTGGCTTAGGCGGCCTTTTCTATTTCTTTAGTGAATCTCATGTCCATGCTCTTGAGGGATTTGGAATGGGTGCATCAGTTGTAGCACTATTCTCTCGTGTCGGAGGAGGCATCTTTACTAAGAGCGCTGATGTTGGAGCAGACTTAGTGGGCAAGATTGAAGCAGGGATTCCAGAGGATGATCCCAGAAACCCAGGAGTTATTGCTGACAATGTTGGTGATAATGTTGGTGATGTAGCAGGAATGGGGTCGGATATTTTTGAATCTTACTGTGGATCAATGATCGCATCCATCGCTATAGCCTACACTTTAGGCTCAAAAGAAATGATGATGTTTCCATTGGCTTTAGCTTCAATCGGCTTAATAGCCTCTATCATTGGAATCATAATTGTTAAATTGCAGTCAGCTAAAGCACCTGCGAGTGCTCTTCGCTCTGGTACTCTTTTAGCTCCAGCAATATTTATTGTCATGGCTTACTTCTTAACTAACAGCATGGTAGGCGTTTCGATGAACGTTTGGTGGGCTGTAGTTTGTGGTGCAGTCGGCGGAGTCCTGATTGGCTTAATCACAGAATATTATACAGGTGGAGAGCCGGTTAAAAAGATTGCTGAATCAGGTGAAACTGGGCCTGCCACTGTTATG
Source organism: Gammaproteobacteria bacterium (assembly GCA_045564035.1). Lineage (GTDB taxonomy): Bacteria > Pseudomonadota > Gammaproteobacteria > Magnimaribacterales > D2472 > D2472. The sequence continues at coordinate 26,978 of JBJLIA010000010.1, forward strand.
ATTTCTGGTCTTTCAGTTGGAATGCAATCTGTTGTAATTCCAATTTTAGTTTTAGCAACAATTATTTTAATTTCTACGACTCTTTCAGGAGTGTATGGAGTGGGTATTGCTGCAGTAGGAATGCTTTCAACAGTTGGAATCACTATGGCAATTGATGCATATGGTCCAGTTGCAGATAACGCTGGTGGAATTGCTGAGATGGCTGGTATGGGAGAGGATGTTAGAGAGATCACAGATTCTTTAGATGAGCTAGGAAACACAACAGCGGCCATTGGAAAAGGATTTGCAATTGGAGCTGCAGCTTTAGCAGCACTTGCAATCATTTCTGCATTTTCTGCAGTTGTCAGTCTTAATTTTGGTGATGCATTTACTTTATCTCTTGGGCAACCAATTGTTTTAGTTGGAATGTTTATCGGAATATGTATTCCCTTCCTAATTTCTTCAATCACTATGACGGCTGTTGGAGATGCTGCATTTGAAATGATCAACGAAATACGAAGACAATTTAGAGAAATCTCTGGCTTAATGGAAGGTACTGCTGATCCTGATTCCGAAAAATGTGTTGAGATAGCAACTAAGGCTGCTTTAAAGAAAATGATGCTACCTGGAATTATTGCCGTGGCAATGCCAGCAGTTGTTGGATTTGGTTTGGGTGCAATGGCTCTAGGTGGAATGTTAGCTGGTGGACTATTAGGTTGTGTTGCATTGGCTTTATTTATGGCAAATGCAGGCGGAGCTTGGGACAATGCCAAGAAGTATGTCGAAAAGGGCAACCTTGGCGGCAAGGGCTCTGATACTCATGCAGCAGTTGTTGTGGGAGATACTGTAGGAGATCCCTTCAAAGATACCTCTGGTCCAGCAATGAATATTCTTATTAATGTGATGGCAATTGTGAGCTTAGTTATAGCTCCTTTATTAACATTAAATGGAATGTTATAAAAATATTTAACTTTGGAAATAAAAAAACCCGCATTTATGCGGGTTTTTTTTATTCCTGCTTAATCGTCTCTAGCGGTTTGCTTAAGATTTAATATAATAAATTATTAAATATATTGGAGACATAAAATGAAAAAATATTTTGTTCTTGGGGTTGCGTTACTGTTTTGTAATATCTCACAAGCAGCTGTATACATGATTGATTTCAAATGCGATCAAGAGGCATACAAGGTTTTTGCCACCATGACGTTGGAGGAACTTGATGATCAATTCCTAGAAGGTTCTTCAAAGCTTGCTAGATATCACGACCTCACGACTGGAAGTGGTGTGGTTATAGTGGAAGCAGATGACCCGACTCTTGTAATTGAATTTGCCAATGGATGGAGCGCAGTGTGTGACTCTGCAATAGTTCCAGTAGTTGACGATAAAAAAGCAATGGAAATTTTGAACAGATAACTAAGCATCAGCAAAAGCTATAGAGCCTGAGATCCACCTTTCTATTAACTGATTGGCAAGCTCAGGCTCCTCGTTACATATTAATTCAGCGACTTTTTTGGTTTCCATTAGATACTGACTGTCTCTGACAAGATTTGTATATTTCATCGGCACAATGCCTGTTTGTTGTGCCCCCATAATTTCTCCTGGACCTCTTATAACAAGGTCTTCTTCAGCGATTTTGAAACCATCTTGCGTGTCTACTAATACTTGGAGTCTCTGCGATGAGACATCTTGAATTTTATCTTTGTGCAGAAGAATGCAAAAGCTTTCTTTGGTTCCTCTGCCGATTCTGCCTCTTAATTGATGCAGTTGAGCTAAACCAAATCTTTCTGCATTCTCAATCACCATAATATCTGCATCAGGGATATCCACTCCGACTTCAACAACGGTTGTGGATACCAAGATTGAAGTTTTGGAATCTTTGAAAGCTTGAATCTGTTCTTGTTTTTTATTTGCCGATAGCTTGCCATGCAGGCAACCAACTTTCTCTTGGCTAAAATATTCAGACAAATCTTCATAGGTTTCCATGACAGCATTTAAATCTAGGTTTTCAGATTCTTCAATCAACGGACATATCCAATATACTTTGCTGCCTTGTTTTGTTGCAACCAACATTCTTTCAATAAGCTTATCTTTTCCACTCAGCGGTAAACACGATGTTTGAATTGGTTTTCTGCCTGGAGGCAGTTCATCGATCACAGAAACATCCATGTTTGCATAAACGCTCATAGATAGCGTTCTTGGAATAGGGGTGGCCGTTAATGTAAGTTGATGAGGTGCTGTTATCTCAGAGTCATTTTTTTTCCTTAAGGCTAGTCGCTGATTCACCCCAAACCTGTGCTGTTCATCAATGATAATAAGAGCAAGATTAGAAAACTCGACACTTTTTTGAAATAAAGCATGGGTTCCAACCAATAATTTGATCTTACTATCTTTGAGATCTTGTAAGATTTTTTTTCTTTGGCTTGCCGGAGTGCTCCCTGTAAGCAGAGCTACTTTTCCGGCTTGTTTATTAAAAAAAGATTTCAAGCTAACAAAATGTTGTTCCGCTAGCAGCGTGGTTGGCGCCATAAAAGCAACCTGAAATGATGAATCAAGGGCTAAGGCAGCAGCCAAAGCGCCCACCACTGTTTTTCCTGATCCAACATCTCCTTGAACCAATCTCATCATGGGAACTGCGTGAGATAGGTCCTCTTTAATTTCTCTTACAACTCTTGCTTGGGCTTCAGTTAACTCAAATGGAAAATTTGACTTAACTTCTTTCGTCCATTCATTCTCTTTAGACAATGGAAAAGCTTGATGTCTTTTTTGTTTACGTTTTAAAAACGCCATACCAGCCTGAAAAGCAATCATTTCTTCTTTTAAAAGTCGCACTCTAGCTGGATGCGAACCTCCAGGCAGCATTTCCTCTATGTTTATTCCTGCATCAGGATTATGAATAGTCCCTAGGGCATCAATAATTTTCATGTTTAAAGTGGAGTCATATTTTTCTACATCGAGAAAGTCTTTTGCAAAATCTAGCTTTGAAATGGCCGCATGAATAAATCCCCTTATTTTTTTTTGGCCTATGCCTTTTGGTACCCTGTATACAGGAGTCAGTTTTTCATCTTTCAGAGTATGATCGCTCGATATCACTTCGTATTCTGGGTGTATCATCTCCAATCCATATCTACTGAGACTTACTTTCCCGTAACATAGAAGCTCAGTTCCAGCTTTGAGTTGCCTTGTTTGGGCGGGGTGGAAATAAAAAAAACGAATATTAATATTAGAAGATGAATCAGTAGATTTAAGAACCATCATTTTTCTGGGTCTGTACAGTGATTGTGAAGTCAGGACTTTCACCCTAATTAACTTTTCATCTCCGGGTTGGAGGTCAATTATTTGCGTTGTTTTTGTTCTATCTTGATACCCAAAAGGCAGATGAAAGCATAGATCTCTTAAGTTAAAAATTCCAATAAGATTAAGTTTTTCGACGATAGAAGGTCCGATACCTTTTAATTGGTTTAGTTCAAGATTAGCCACTTAACGATAATACTTTTAATATAAGAACTTTAGAAACATATATATGAAAAAAGTTTTAATTATAGGCTATGGAGACATTGGATATCGCGTAGCTGCGAGACTTCCTAAGCAAGAATTTACAGGCATTTCTAGAAGTGCGTCTGCCGATTTACTTAATGTGGAATTTATTCAGCAGGATTGGATAAGCGAACCACAGCTGATTTTGCCATCCGGAGATTTCTCAACCATTGTGATGGTATTAAAGCCAACATCGTCAGATACAGAGGGTTATCAGCAAGGATTCTTAGATACGTCACATCAAATGATGAATTTTTTTAACAACCATACAAGCTATGAGAAATTGCTGATTGTTTCTTCAACTAGGGTTTATGGCTTGGGTAATGGAAGAAATATTACCGAAGCAGTAAAACCTTTGCCTGATGATAAGCAAGCAAAAATTATTCTAGAGTATGAAGACTTCGTATCCAGTGAATCAAAATTAGCACCACTGATTCTTCGTCCATCAGGATTATACGATGAACAGAATCATTGGATGCGTAAACACGTGAATGCTTTTGAGGGAACAAAATATCCTCTTCGTTATGCTGAGGCTAATATGTTCAGTAGGGATAATCTTGCATTGGTAATAGCAAACTATATCTGCAACAAAGAATCAGATCATATATCTGGCCCGCTAATTTGCAGCAAGCAAGCTCAAAAGTATAGTGAAATTTTTTCTACTATTTGCATTGAGCATACTTTCGAAGATTTTTTTATCAGCTCAGACAAGATTGGTAAGTCATTTGATCCGCAAAAGTTATTAGACAGTGGTTTAATGAGATAATGGTTAAAAGTATTTAGGAATCTTATGTTTTACAGCATGACAGGTTATGGAACAGGGCAAGCAATCTCAAACAAGATGGAGGTTTTGTGTGAAATTAAGTCGGTTAATAACAGGTTTGTAGATATATCTTTTAGAGGCTATAGCCTACCAAATGATTTAGAGGAATATATAAAAAATCAGATAAAGAAAAAGTTCCTCAGAGGATCTTTTGAGGTAAAAATTCACGATAACTTCCAATCAGAGCATTCGTATGAGCTGAATCAGGACAGCATCAAGAACTTAAAGATTACTTTAAAAGCCAGTAAAGATTTTAAACACTTAAATCTTAAATTAAGCGATCTTAGGGATATTCCAGGCCTGCTTACGGTCAGGACCTCAAAAAAAGGCATTTCAGTTTTAGGCAAGAAAGCATTAAATATTGCAATAAAGAACCTAGTAGAATCTAGAGCCAAAGAGGGAAAAAAGATAGAAAAAATTATTTTAGCTAAGACATTGTTTTTAAAAAATGCCCATCAAAAATTATCAAGATCAGCTCCTTCATTGCTTAAACATAGGATCAAAACCATCAAGAGTAAGTTCATCCAAAAGAATATCAATATTAATAAAGATGATATAGCTAATGAGCTTTCAAGTGTTGCTCTAAAACATGATATAGCTGAGGAGCTTGAAAGAATTAGCTTTCATATTGAATCGCTCAATAAATTATTTAAATTAAAAAATGCGCATGGTAAAAAAATGGATTTCATCCTCCAAGAGCTTTTTAGAGAGGTAAACACTCTGTCAGTGAAGATAGAAAAACCAGATTTAAAAGATTTAGCGCTAACTATGAAGTTAAAAGTTGAGGAGTTGCGTGAGCAGGCGCAGAATTTAGAGTGAAAAAAGATCCAAAGCTTTTTTTAGTTTCAGCACCATCTGGTGCTGGTAAGTCATCGCTTATTGATACAGTTTTAGCCAAAGCAAATCGATCTGATTTACCTTTAGAATTATCCATTTCTTACACAACAAGATCACCAAGAAAAGGTGAATCAAATGGTAATCAATATTTTTTTGTTTCTAACGAAGATTTTTTAGATAAAAAAAATTCTAATTTTTTTCTTGAATATGCTGAAGTCCATGGTAATTGGTATGGCACCTCTTTAGATTTTGTTCAATCAAAATTGAACCAAGGAATCAGTTTGATTCTTGAGATTGATGTGCAAGGATTTAGACAAATTAATGATTTATCTCTTAATTATGATTCGATCTTCATTTTACCCCCATCCATTGACTCATTAGAAGAAAGAATTAAAAGTAGGGGAGATGAAGACCAAACAGCAATAAACTTGAGGTTAAAAAATGCAAAAGATGAATTGGCTTATGCAACTGAATACAAGCATCTTGTGATCAATGATTCTTTTGATGATGCAGAAAAAGAGCTTTTCAATATTATTGCTCAAGAAAACTCTGTAAATAGTCAAAATATAGAAGAAGTTCAACAGTTTTTGGCTCAGCTATTGTCTTATTAGGTAAATAAACACTAAAATACGCCCTCGGAGAAAACATTATGGCAAGAATTACAGTAGAAGGTTGTTTAGATAAAGTCCAAAGTAGATTTGAGTTAATCTTATTGGCATCTGGAAGAGCAAGACAGCTTTCAACAACAAGTAGAGAGCCGATGGTAGAGTGGGAAGATGACAAACCTACAATCGTGGCCTTGAGAGAAATTGAAGAAGGACTTATCACAAAAGAAATTCTTGATAAAACTCTTGAAGAGGATCTTTTATTAGATGAATTTGCAATTGATAGAGAAAAACAACAAGACGAATTCAGTAGCTAATGCCAACCCTGGGACTTCTAATTGAGTGACGGGGCTATATCAAATCATGTCTTATTAGATTTTTCTGATAGAAAACTTCTATCACCAGTCCCAAAAAAACTCTATAACTCAGCTAAAGCATACTTTTCAGAGAAAGAATTAGACTTAATGCATACCGCATATAATATTGCGTTTGAGGCACACAAAGATCAATTTCGCCAAGAAGGCTCTGCCTATATTACTCATCCAGTTGCAGTAGCTGCAATCCTTATTGAACTTAATTTAGACATTGAAACTGTTTGTGCCGGCTTAATGCATGATGTTTTGGAGGACAGTTTTATTAAAAAGTCCTATCTCGAAAAGTTATTTGGAAAAGATATTGTTGCGATAGTTGATGGAGTAAGCAATTTAAATAAGCTCGATTTTGATAGCGTTGAGGATCGTAATATCAATAATTTACAAAAAATGGCTTTAGCAATGTCTAAAGATATAAGAGTTATCATTGTTAAATTATGTGACCGACTCCACAACATGCGGACAATAGAATTCCTACCAAGAGAAAAGCAAATCAGGAAATCAATTGAAACCTTAGAGCTATATGGCCCTATTGCCATTAGAGTGGGCATGCAAAATATTCGAATTGAGCTAGAAGATTTGGCATTTAAATGCATCCATCCGATGCGAGCAAGAATGCTTGAATCTGCCATTCAACAAACAGTTGGAGGAAGAAAGAAGATCATCTCAAAATTGCGAAAGCAATTTAAGTATCACCTTAAAAATAATAATATTACAGCAACTGTGAAGGGAAGGCAGAAGTCATTAAACAGCATTTACTCAAAAATCAAACATAAGAAAAAACCATTTTCAGAAATACTGGATGTGTATGCTTTTCGGGTTATTGTTAATTCTGTTGATGATGTGTATAGATCATTAGGGGTTATTCATAACGTCCATAAGCCTATTGGAAATAGATTTAAAGATTATATTGCTATACCAAAAACAAATGGATATCAGGCTATTCACACTTCTCTTATTGCCCTAGATGGGGTTCCTATTGAAGTACAAATACAAACAAAAAGTATGGAAATAATTGCTCAAAACGGAATTTCAGCACATTGGTCATATAAATCGAAGGACTCTGCAAGTTCCGAGCTCATTGGGGCCAAAAAATGGGTTCAAAGTCTGAGCGATCTTAATGCGGTCTCTTTGGATTCCAATGAGTTTGTTGAATCGATTAAAACTGATTTAGTCTACGATGAGGTGTATGTATTCACTCCCGCTGGAAAAATTGTCAACCTAAAATCTGGTTCTACTCCTATTGATTTTGCATACGAGCTTCATACTGAATTGGGCAATAAAGCTGTTGCCTGTAAGGTTAATAGAAAATATGCACCACTCAACATACGTTTAGAAAATGGACAATCAATTGAAATTATTACCTCAAGCAAGGATGAAGTTAGCCCAGATTGGCTAAATTCTGTTGCGACCAGCAAGGCCAGATCCTCTATTCGGTTTGCTCTTCGAAAACAAAAAATTTCTCAGGCTAGAAAGGCAGGGAAGTTAGTGCTTGAGAGTGAACTTAAAAGAGGGGGTGTTAGTCTTGAGGAATATCGCGGCAGCAGAATGTCAAGAATTTTAAAAATGATAGGCGTTAAATCTCTTAATGAGCTACTAACAGATTTAGGTTCTGGAAAAAAAACTGCTGCTTTAGTTGCTGAAAGATTTTTTTCAGGATTCAGTATTAAAAAAAATCACACCTCTAAGATCAAGTCTATGATTTTAGCGAATCATCAAATTGAAGGTGTCTCAGTTATCTATGCTAAATGTTGCATGCCAGTATATGGAGATCCAATAATGGCTCACTCTGATACAGATAGAGGAATAGTTATTCATCATGCTAGATGTAGACAAGTTGCGCCTCACAGAAGTCATAAACTATCAACAAGATATTTCCCTGCAATGTGGGGAAGCAACAAGAAAGAATTGCATTACTTGGGGCATGTAAAAATTCATGCTGAAGATAGGCCGGGGATTCTCGCTGATACTGCATCAGTTTTCACAAAAGCTAATATGAATATTGTGAATATTCATAGCAGAGATATTGATGCAAAGATTATTGAGTTTCTTGTTGAGGTTGAGGTGCTAAATAGTGATTCATTAAATCAATTAATGCTAAAGTTACGCTCTCTGAGATATGTTACAAGTTGCTCTAGAATAGTAAATGATAAAAAAACACAAAATGAAAAAACAACTCTTTACAAATAAAGCTCCCGCAGCAATTGGCCCATATTCACAAGCCATTCAATGGGGCGATGTAGTATTTATATCAGGACAAATACCCTTGATACCATCTACAAATGAGCTGAATAATAAAACCTTTGATGATCAAACATCTCAAGTTATAGATAATCTTGAAGCTATTTGCAATGAGGCAGGCGGAACACTTGATAATATCCTTAAATTGACAATTTTTTTAACTGACTTATCAAAATTTGATGCAGTCAATGCGATCATGAGCAAAAGATTCTCTGAGCCTTTTCCAGCCAGAGCGACGGTAGAAATTTCAAAACTTCCAAAAGGAGTTGATGTTGAAATGGATGCTATTTTATCGATAGAAGTTTAATGTCTAAAAACTTAATAAATTTTTCCGATCTTACAAAAAAAGATATTTTTGATTTAATCGAGCTTGCAAACAATTTTAAGTCTGAGGATTCTTTAGACTATCGAAATGAAAATTTATTTCCTGATAAAAAAATTGTCTCTATGTTTTGTGAGCCAAGCACTAGAACTAAGCTATCTTTTCAAATTGCGGCACATAATTTAGGCGCAAAATTTATAGATTTTGATTTATCAAACTCCTCCATGAATAAAGGTGAAACTCTTGAGGACACTTTGAGCGCTATGGAGATGATGGGAGTCGATTTATGCATTCTGCGACACACTGAATCGGTGATTCATGATTTTGTAAAAGATTTTTCAAATATGCAATTCATTAATGGAGGTGAGGGGTCAATCTCACATCCTACCCAAACATTAATTGATTTAATGACCATTCATGAATCAAAAGAAAAATTTGAGAACTTGAATATCACCATTGTTGGTGATCTTGACCATTCGAGAGTGGTTAATTCTTTTATAGAAGCTATACAAATTGTTGGATATAAAAGCATAACGTTTTGCGGCCATCCTGATCTTTGTAAAAATTTTATAGAAACCCCAATTGGCAATTTTGAATCTGAGTTAGAAACAGCATTGCAAGATGCTGATGTAGTAATGGCCTTAAGGATTCAAAATGAGAGATTATCAGAAAAACTTACCATTGGTGCAACCGATTATGTTGATAGATACCAAATTAATGTTGATTCACTTCAAGTGGCTGATCCTGAAATGATTCTATTACACCCAGGGCCAGTAAACTTTGGAATCGAATTAAGCAAAGAAGCTAGTGAGTTAGAAAACTGCAAAATTAGAAATCAAATTTTCAATGGTGTTGGTATGAGAATGGCAGTTTTAACTAAACTTTTCTCTCAAGCATAACTCGTTTTACCGTCTCAACAGTATTAATGGTTGCTTGCTCAACTTCAATATTTATCAAATCTCCCCTTTTTATCTCTTTGAAAGTAGTTACCGATACCGTTTCAGGAATGAGATGAATATAAAATGATGATTTTAGTACTTTTCCGATAGTTAGACTGCAACCATTTAAGGCAACGTAACCTTTGTAGAAAAAATATTCTCTTAAGCTTGCAGGGATTTTAATTTGAAGATCTTTTGTTTCTTCCCTATTTATAACTTTTAAAACCTCTCCGGTTCCATGAATATGACCAGAAACTAAATGCCCACCAATTTCTGTATTATTAGTCATGGAGCGCTCGAGATTAACTTTGCATAATCTTGAAATATTTTTTAAATTAGTTTTCTCTAGCGTTTCCTCAATCACATCAAATTCCAAGGAATCTGTTTTGCCTTTTTTTACGGTAAGGCATACTCCATTTACCGAGACACTCGTACCCTTTATTAAATTTTTAGAAAAGCTTTTGGGAGCTTTAATTATCAATGATGTGTAATCTTTACACTTAATAATTTTTTGAACATGACCCTTGCCGCTAACTATTCCAGTAAACATTATGCACCCCAACTCTTTCTGTATTGTTCAAGTTCTAAGACATAAGAGTTAAAATCTTGATTTTTTTGAGAGTACTCTATCAGAGTATCTAAATTGATTATGGATGAGATGTGAATTCCAAAATCTTTTTCAAGTTCTGTTTTTGCAGATAAATCTCCATTACCTTTTTCTTGTCTATCTAGGCCAACAAGAAAGATCTTGGGCGTAGCATTGAGATCTTCTAAAATTTTAATAGATTCCCTTGCAGCAGTTCCTGCAGATAGCACATCATCAATAATCATTACATTTCCTGTTGGATTAGCTCCAACGATATTGCCACCCTCGCCGTGATCTTTGATTTCTTTTCTATTAAAAGACAGAGGGCACGGAGCGCCTCTTTGACTCAAGGCCGTTGCTACAATTGATCCCAAGAAGATTCCCTTGTATGCAGGACCATATAGATAATCAAATTTCATGCCTGAATCTTCAATAGCATCGACGTAGCAATTAGCTAGTTTAAATAAGTCACAGCCGTTAAGCATTTTTGCTGCGTTAAAAAAATAGGGACTCTCCCTTCCAGATTTTAATTTAAATTTTCCAAACTCTAAGGCATTTGATTGAAGTGATAACTCAATAAAAGTTTTTTGAAAATCTTTTAGCTCAGGCATGACTTTTGAAAACTTACTATATCCGTAATACCATTTGAAGCAGATGCAATCATTTCATCAAGTTCATTTTTAGTGAAAGGATATTTTTCAGCTGTCCCTTGGATTTCTATAATTCCTCCGCTTTCGGTCATTACCACATTTAAATCTGTATCAGCAGAGCTATCTTCATCATAATCTAAATCTAAAAGAGGGCAGCCATCTTTTAATCCTATTGAGACAGCAGCAACATGTTCTTTGATTGCCCTATGGTCATCATGAGAGTTTTTAATCGCCTCAAATAATGCAACGCAAGCACCTGAGATAGATGCCGTTCTTGTTCCTCCATCTGCTTGAATGACATCACAATCTATATTGATCGTTTTATCTTTCAAATATTTTAAATCAACAGCTTGTCTTAATGATCTACCTATCAGTCTTTGAATTTCCATGGTTCTACCACTTTGTTTGCCTCTCGCAGCCTCTCTATTCATTCGTTCGTGGGTAGATCGAGGCAACATGCCATATTCTGCAGTAATCCAGCCTTCATTTGAGCCTCTCATCCATCTGGGCACATGATTTTCAATACTTGCTGTACAAATTACATGAGTGTCTCCAAACTTTATTAAAGCAGAACCTTCAGCATGTTTATTAACACCAACCTCAATTTGTAAAGGCCTCATTTGATCATTTGACCTATTATTTTTTCTTGTCATATAAATATTATATCTCTTTAAATGGTCCTATAATCTTTATAAGAGGAAAATCTATCATGAAAAACAAATTACTTTTACCTTTACTGCTTTTTACTGTCATCAGTTGCTCCGAAGGTATTAATATTGAATTTTCGTTTGGAGATTCTAAGTCAGACTCAGTTAATCCAGGAATTGATAATGCATTTGCTTCGACCTATGCTCCAATGAATTCTGAGCCAATACTTTTTAAATCAGCCAATATCTATGATGGTTTGGGGCGAGAATTTCAAAATTATGATTTATTGCTTTCAGAAGGAAAAATTATAGAAATTGGAGAATCTATAAAAGCTCCAGGCGTTCTAGTTATAGATGCAACCGATAAATGGATCACTCCAGGCATCATTGATATTCACTCCCACATGGGGGTTTATTCTGCTCCAGGAGTTTCTACTAGCTCTGATGGAAATGAGGCAACTTCTCCTGTTACAGCTGAAGTTTGGGCCGAGCATTCATTATGGACTCAAGATCCTCAATTCGCTCTCGCATTAAAGGGAGGGGTCACTACTTTCCACGTATTACCAGGATCGGCAAATCTATTTGGAGGAAGAGGCGCAACTTTTAAAAACGTATCACAAAACACTGTTCAAGCGATGAAATTTCCAGGCGCGCCACATTCACTCAAAATGGCTTGTGGTGAGAATCCTAAAAGAGTTTACGGTAACCGCAGACAGGCTCCCTCAACGAGAATGGGAAATATGGCAGGTTATCGCAGTGCTTGGATAGATGCAGTTGAATACACTGATGGCATGAATAAGGAAGACTCAGATCGAAGACCTACAAGAGATTTGGGTATGGATACCCTAATGGGAGTATTAAATGGTGAAATTCTTATTCAAAATCATTGTTATCGAGCGGAAGAAATGGCGATGATGATTGAGTTATCGAAAGAATTTAATTATAAAATCACGGCTTTCCATCATGCGGTTGAAGCATATAAGATCGCTGATCTTTTAGCAGATGAAGGAATTTGCGCTGCTTTGTGGGCAGATTGGTGGGGTTTCAAGCATGAAGCATACGATATGGTTCAGGCGAACATAGCCATTATTGATCAGGCTCGCAATGGAACAGGGTGTGCAATAGTGCATTCAGATGACGCGGTTGGAATTCAACACCTTAATCAAGAAGCAGCCAAGGCTATGGCTGCTGGAAATCGAGCTGGCTTTAAAATTTCAAAAGCTCACGCCATGCGATGGATTACAAGCAACCCTGCTAAAGCAGCAGGAATACTGAATCAAACAGGCAGTATAGAAATTGGTAAAGATGCTGATGTGGTTCTCTGGACTGGCAATCCTTTTAGCGTTTACTCCAGAGCTGAGAAAGTTTTAATAGATGGTGCTTTGGCATTCGATATGAATAATCCTAAAATTCAACCAATCACTGATTTTGATTTAGGAATTATTCAACCTCAAGCAAATAGGGTGCAATAAAAATGAAAAAATTATATACAACTTTATTTTTGCTTCTTCTTACAGCTCCTATACTCACAGAGACAGTCTTATTAAAAGGTGGTTTAGTGCATTCAGGAAATGGCGGGACTGCAATCATCCAAGACATACTTATTTCTGATAATACTATTGTCGGTGTAGGCAATAACTTAATCATTGATGGCAATACTCGAGTGATTGAAGTTAACGGATTGCCTGTTACGCCTGGCTTGATTTCGCCTATGAGCAATTTAGGAATAGTTGAAATTAATTCTTTGGATGTGACGCGTGATGATGAGTCAGAAATTTTGAGTGCTGGATTTAGTATTTTTAACGCCTTTAATCCTCACTCCACTGGAATTCCATGGAATAGAAGCAATGGAGTTACTAGCGCAATCAGCACCCCAAGTGAATCATCGTTCCCAATTTTTGGATTAGGCTCTCATTTTATTCTAGATGGAAGTCTTGAAATAAAGGGATCTAAAGATATAGCCATGTTCGGAAGACTGGGAGCTTCCTATGGCTCTCGTGCTGAAACTTTGTCGCTTATTGAGTCATTGTTAGAGATAGGAAAAATGGTGAACAGCATGCCGGTTGAAGAGATTTTAGAACTAAATATTGCTGACCAGCTAGAGCTTCAAGCTCAAGATATTATTGCATTAGGAAAGGTAGTTAATGATGATATGCCATTTGTCATAGAAACAAATAGAGCAGTGGACATTTTGCAAGCACTAGCTATGAAGCAAAAATATGGTTTGAATTTAGTCTTAGTTAGTGTTGAAGAGGCCCCCATGGTTTTAGATCAAATTAAGGCAAGTAATACTCCTGTAATTATTGATCCAATGGATAATATCCCTAATTCATTTGACGAACTGGGTTCGAGCTTAGATCTTGGAAAGATGCTCGATCAAGCAGGGATACCCATTATGTTTAGCACTCAAAGAAGCCACAATTACCATCTGATGCGACAGGGATCAGGAAATGCAGTTGCTCATGGAATGTCTTATGAGACCGCAATCAAGGGGATGACACAGACAGTAGCTCAAACGTTTAATCTAGATAACAGAGGATCAATTGAGCTTGGAAAATTAGCCGATGTGATTGTTTGGGACGGAGACCCATTAGAGCCAGCTTCTTTTCCTAAAATTGTAATGATAGAAGGCCAATTACAAGATTTAAGCTCGCGATCTTCTAAATTAACTGAAAGGTACACCAATAAAGAAGATAAGCCTTCTTCATATAAACATTAAGTGTGATTAATTAAGGAGCTCTTTTACAAGTTTGCTGACAATAGACATATCAGCCTTTCCTTCGAATTGAGGCTTGAGATAACCCATCAGTTTGCCCATATCTTGCATGCCCTCGGCAGAGACTGCCGCAATTCCTTCTTGGACATGCGACTGAATTTCTTCCTCTGATAATTGCTTTGGTAAATACTTTAGGATTACATTTAGTTGGTTTTCTTCAGTAGCAACAAGGTCATCACGACCCCCATTTTTAAACTGTTCTATTGAGTCCCTTCGCTGCTTTACATTTTTGTTAATCAAATTAGAAATTTTGGCATCATCAGCCTCAACTCTTTCATCAATCTCAAATTTTTTAATGTCTGAGATTAACATTCGTAAAGTATCACGTGTGACGACGTCCTTGCTTAGCATGGCTGCCTTTAAATCTTGGTTTATGATGTCTAAGAGAGACAACTTAGCGATAGGATCTTTGTCTAGAGAAGCTATATTTTCTATTAGTCTTATGTGCGCGCTTAACAGCAGCTGCCATTTTTCTCTTTCTTACGGCTGTAGGCTTTTCATAGAATTCTCTAGCGCGGATCTCTGGAACGATCGCAGCTTTTTCACAAGCACGCTTAAATTTTCTTAGACCAACGTCGAAGTATTCTGTATCTTTTATTATTATAGAAGGCATA
>JBJLIA010000011.1:0-17734 GCA_045564035.1 Gammaproteobacteria bacterium
GGATTAAAGATGTCACTTTAACAAAGCCCTCTTTTTTATGATTTAAAGGAGCCTTTGTAAAATCAGCGCCAGACGCTGGATTTGCATAACTACTTACATGAATAGCATCTACTTTTGATTCTATACTTTTTGCAATCTGAATTGATTCGCTGGATGTAAGCCCATTCTTGATATTAATTTCCTCGCCATCAAGTCTTACAATGATAGGAAAGCTTCTTGGTAGCTCTAATCTAATAGCATCAATAATTTCAACTAAGAGCCTCATTCGATTTTTTAATGAGCCACCATATTCATCAGCTCTCTGATTTGTTGCTTTGGATAAAAAACTTGAGATTACATACCCATGACCAGCATGAATTTCAACTCCATCGAGTTTAGCTTTAAAAGCTCTTTTGGCTGCCTGCTTAAATTGCTCAATTACTATTTCAATATCATTTTTTTCCATCACCTTAAAGTTGCCTGCTCCTTTGAGATTAGATACAAATGCTGCCATTTCATCAGGCGTTAGTTTACCAACCATGTTTTTTCCATGCTCCATATCCTCTGGCGACATATCCTTTAATGTTGGCACTAAAAATGGGACGCCGATGGATGCTGCATAAGCTGCTTTCGATCCACCATGTTTAATTTGGGCAATGACCTTGCAATCCTGCGCATGCATCAAGTTGCTAAATGCTTCATATTTCTCTATCAAGCTATCGTCAGCAAGCGATAACTCCATGGGAGTTGCTTGACCAGATGGTCTACTTACACCAACGGATCCTAAAATAATGCCAGCACATCCACCCCTTGCCCTTGCAAGGAAGTAACGCTCTTGTTTTTTGGAGATAGATCCATCTTCATTGCAAAGATTGTCGCCCATTGGCGCAAGAAGAATTCTATTTTTAAATTCAAGATCATTAATTTTGAATGACGAAAGTAATGATTTATATTGTTGGGTAGTTTTCATTTACTAGGAAAATTATGAATGATGTTGACAGTAAAGTTCAAGAGCTATTAGACAAAGAATCCATTAGAGAGCTTGTAAATTTATATTGCAGGGCTGCAGATAGACATGATACTGAGCTTATGCGAAGCCTTTATCATGAAGATGCCTATGATGATCATGGGTCTTTTTTTAAAGGGAAGGCAATGGATTTTATTGATATGCTTCCAGAAATTCAAAAATCCATGGGAATTTTGCATCACAACGTTACCACTCACAACATTAAACTAAATGGCTTATGTGCCCAAGGAGAGACCTACATTATTGCTTTTCATCAAGTATTAAGTGATGAAGGAAATTATGACGTTTTAATAGGTGGAAGATATTTTGATGAATATGAAAAAAGAGAAGATATATGGAAATTTTCTAGTAGGGCGGTAGATGCCGATTGGGCCTATGTCAATGATCCGTCTAAAGTTAACCTCATTCATCCGATGATAGAGGGAGCAAATATTGGCACACCAAATAGAACCGATCCTTCCTATGCGTTTTTGAAAGCTTTCAAGAGAGGAAAAAGATAGCTAGATTAATTGGGTTAATTCCCTAAAGTGTTTTCTGCAATAAACTTTATAGGTATCATTTCCACCAATTTTAATTTGGTCTCCATCTTTGACTACGTTACCTTTTTCATCAAGCCTTACAACCATGATGGCTTTTCTGCCACAGTCACAGACTGTTTTTAATTCAATCAGATTATCTGCAAGAGCCAATAATTCAGAGCTTCCTTCAAAAAGTTTGCCTTGAAAATCAGTGCGAATGCCATAGCACATAGCAGGAATATTAAGCTCATCGCTGATTTTGCAAATTTGTCTTATTTGAGCTTGTGTAAGAAATTGCACCTCATCAATTAAGATGCAGCTGATAGTTTTTTTATTCTTTTCGTTAGCAACAAATTTAAAAAAATCAAAATCTTTATCTACTGAGTAAGCATCAGCGGTTAATCCAATTCTCGAATGTATTTTTCCATCACTATTTTCAGCATCAATCTTTGGTAGGAAAATTAAAGTTTCCATACCTCTTTCATGATAATTATAGTTAGATTGAAGCAGGGCAGTTGATTTGCCAGCATTCATGGTGGAGTAAAAGAAATGTACTTTAGCCAAGAATCAGCTTTGAATAGGCTCTGAGTAAAATTGACTGACCCATTTTCTAAATTTATTAATTGGTCCATCGCCATCGCATAAGATTGGATCTGCGACATAGCTTTTATGATCCCAAATTGGCATATCATCTAGAACACCATTGGCTATGCCATCAATAATTGCCATACCTAGATCGTCTTCAATATCTTTTGATACTCTCATTGACCATCGTAAAATTGAATTAGAGTTATCAACTGGGCAAGAGGCATTAACCATAATAAATTGACCACCACTTGGAGGTAAATTAACCATCTTTAATCCAACTGTTCCAAGGCCCCAGGATTCTCTTGTAAAGGTGGTTGTAAACATTCCCTGGTCCTCTACCTTAAATTCTTCAGACACACTATCATTATTAGGATCCATTAATGTTTCGGCAATAGTTTTTTTATAAATTCCTTCTGTAATTGCTTCGGTTTCAGGAAGGCTTGGCGATCCATGAACTTTAGGAAAATGAGCTTGATCAACATCATTCTCCGCTATTTCTTGCAGGACAGTATTAATGTTGTAGTCGTAATAATATGTTTTACCCCATTTTTCATCATCTCCGTTAAATCCCTCAATGGCAGGAACTTCCCATTCAGGCTCTTTTTGATGTAAATGATGCCAAGCCCAGATAAATCCATTTACTTCAACCACTGGATAATGAAACATTTGTATCTCACTTGCTGACTCTGGAACATTACTTTTCTCGTCAATTTCAGCGCATGTCCCATTTGTGTCCCATTTAATCCCATGTTTGGGGCAAACAAGATTTTCTCCTTCAATGCGACCACTAATTCCAAGATTAATTCCTGAATAACCACAATAAGCATCTAAAACTCCTACCTTTCCCGATTCCGTTCTAAATGCTGCAACATCTTTTTCACAGAATTTTATTGATTTCAGATCTCCATTTTCAAGTTCATGACTTCTTACGATACAAAACCAACCGTTAGGCATTGGGAATGGAAATTCTTGTTTTGGCATTATTAAATCCCTGTACTTAATTAAGTTATTACAAATTATATTTGCTTTAGACTATTTTTAAAAATAATTATTTATCATGATTTCATTATTAATTGATTGAATCAACATATTTTTTCTTAAATACTTAGTATTTAATTACGAGTAATATTATTGTTAAATGTATTTTAGAAACTGTATCATAAGTAAAAAACAGGGAGAGAATAATAATGTCACAACTTAGATTTGTTAAAACACAAGAGCAGTTAATTGAAGCTGCTGAAAACAATTTAGAATTTTTTGATGCCAACATGCAGGCGATTAAGGCTTGGTATAGAACTGAACCAGGTCTTGTAGAGCAACTTATTCCAGCTCCATTGGAGCCTCATGCAGATCCGATGGTTAGAATAGTAATATCTAGAGTATTTGTTGATTTAAATGGAGGCATGGATTTTGGTGCAGCGACTTTTGGTGTTAATTGTATGTATCAGGGCAAAGAAGGTATTTATGAAATTACTATGCCAATGGAAACAGAGGGAGTTGTCGTCGGAGGCAGAGAGACATATGGCGAGCCAAAAAAAATAGCTGATGTCACTGCTTCAAAGGATGGTGAAGATTGTGTTGCTACCGTAACCAGACATGGCATTACATATCTTGAATTAAAAGGTAAAACTGCTGAATCTTTAGAAACTTCTTCTTTCACAGATGACGTTTATTGCTTCAAAGTTTTCCCTTCATGCGAGCAACACAAAGCAGTAGATCAAAATCCACTCTTGGTGAGAATTAATATGCATCGAACACAATCAGTCCATACCAAACTTGATGGGGAGATTATTTTAAGAGAATCACCAGTTGACCCGGTTGTTGATTTGCCTGTTAAAGAAATGGTTTCATTGGTTTGGGAGGAAGGAACATCATCTTCAAATGCATCAGTTGTTGAAGAGGTTGATGCCATGTCATATGTTCCATTTATGCACTCCAGATACGACTCAGCATAGGACAAACCATGGAAAACTTTAGTGGGAAGTTAGCCGTTATTACTGGCGGAGCATCAGGTGTTGGGTTTGCGATAGGTGAGGCTCTGGCAAAAGAGGGCGCAAAGGTTATTCTTACAGACATTGAGCAAAATAGCCTTGAGATTTCTGCTGAAAAGTTATCAAGTCAATCTCTTGATGTGCATTGCAAAGTTGCGGATGTTTCTAACTCAGACTCAATACACGATTTAGCAAAGTGGTGTCATGAAAAGCATGGCCCTGTGCATCTACTTTTTAACAATGCTGGTGTTGCGCCTGCGGAACTTCTGCCAATCTGGGATACCAAACCGAATGATTGGGAATGGGCATATGGTGTAAATGTTATGGGGATCCTTCACGGTATACAGGCATTTATTCCAGGTATGTTAGCTCACGGCGAGGACTCGAGAGTGATTAATACATGTTCAGGAAATGGTGCATTTATAAATCTGCCATCAACTCCTATTTATACCTCCTCTAAGGCTTCAGTCTCAAGTATTACTGAGGTATTAAAACTCCAATTAGAGCAAGCCGAAGCAAAAGTAAAGGTTTCAATTTTATTTCCAGGACCTCACACTGTAAGAACCAAGTTGTTTTCAGCAGAGCGGAACCGCCCAGAAGAATTAGCAAGAGATCCAAATGCTCCCGAGCACCCAATCTCATCAGTGGAAGATATGTTAGAAATGATGAGCTCAATGGGCATTGAGATGGAAACCACTGAGCCTGAAGAAGTTGCCTCCTTCTGTCTTTCTCAAATAAAAGAGGGCAAGTATTGGATCAATCCAATTAATGAAAAAAGTGAACAAGCTTTTAAAGATCGAGTTGAATCAATAGTAAGCAGAAGCGATCTTCCTAATCCGAATATTTTTTAAATTAAATAGATAATGAGCGTTCAAACAGTCGACCACTTTTTTAATCCATCGTCGAAGGATTTTATTCACAATCCAGTACCCACACTTGAAAAATTGTCTAATGAATATCCTATTTCTAGATTTGATGCTTGGAATGCTTGGTTGGTAACTGGCCATGAGAATATTATCAATTGTTTGCTTGATCGGCGTCTTTCTACAGACTTCAATCTATGGGAGTATGCTCCTGCTAAAAAACCTATCGAGGAGATGGATGCATTTGAAAAGTTAATGAATAACAATTTATTTTTTCTTGATAGAAAGAATCACTTGAGATTACGAAAACTAGCTCTGCCAGCATTTTCTCCAAGAATAATGGAAAGAATGAAGGATAGATTCTCCATTCTTGTGAAAGAGCGATTTGATGAAATTGGCAGACCAGACTCCTTCAATTTTGCAACAGAGATTGCCGAAAAAATTCCAACACAAGCTATTGCAAGTTTGGTTGGTATTCCAAGAGAGAAATTTCCTATTTTTGATTCACTCGCTTATGGTGTGGTTAGAGGAATCAATCCCATGCTTACCCCAGAAGAACGCAAGGATGCAATCAAGGGTGTACCTGAAGGACTTGATTTGCTTAACGAGCTAATTGATGAAAGAAGAGCTAATCCAGGCGATGATTTTTTATCTACTTTGATTCTCGCTGAAGATGAAGGCTCTAAACTATCTAATTTAGAAATGTGTGCATTGGTTGGAGCTGTCCTTGGAGCAGGCTCTGATACAGCCGTAGATTTGCACAGCTATTTAATTAAGAATTTATTACAACATCCTGAAGAGTTTGAGGCATTAAAATCAGATGAGAATCTTGTTCAGGGCGCTATATCAGAAACTCTAAGATATGAATCATCCGGAAAAACAGGTTTAGCAAGATATGCTTCTGAGGATCTGGAAATTAAAGGCTACAAAGTTAAAAAAGGACAAATGGTTCAATTGATAACAAGCACGGCCGGAATGGACACAAAAATCTATAATGAGCCCAGAAAATTTGATATTCAACGCGATCATGATAAGAGTATTTCTTTTGGCCAAGGGCCCCATTATTGCATTGGGGTTACTTTAGTAAGATCACAAACAGAAGTCATGTTAAAAGAACTTTTTAAGCGCTACCCAGATTTAAGTTTAGGTAATGAAATTGTTTATGATTATGGGCATCATAACGCTAGACGTATGGATGTAATGATGGTTAACACTAATCTACCTAAATAGTACTTTTTCTTAAAAAACAGTCTTAGATATACTCATGAGCGTATTTGAAGAGAAGGGGATTACGCATTTAGATCTTCATGGGATTAAGCATCAGGATGTTGAGACAGAGGTAATTAACTTTATCTATCAATTTCAAGACCTGCTTCCGTTAATAATAATATGCGGCAATAGCAATAAGATGATTGAGTATGCATCTAAGGCAATGCAAGCCTCAGCAATACAATTTTCTGCTCCAAGATTTGGAATACTTCGCGTTGAAAAAGTGGATTAAGAGTGCTGATTTATAAAACTAGTCAAAAGAAGTTAGAAATTGTAATATTGAGGTACAAATTCAATATTTCATTGACTTGAAAACTATTAATTTGATAAGGGGAATTAATTATGATGAAAATTAAATATATTTTTTTACTACTGCCATTGGTATTTGTGCTTAATGCAAAATCCCAATCCTCAGGCATGCTTGAAGAAGTTGTTGTAACAGCCCAGAAAAAAGAAGAAAATCTTCAAGATACGCCAATTGCAATAACAGCAATTACAGAATCTACAATTGATGATCTAGATCTTGCAAATATTGTTGATTTAGCTAATTTAGCTCCCAATGTTCACATTATTAATACTCCATCAAATAATACTGCTGCAACTATTGCTATCAGGGGAGGCTCAACAACAAACCCTGCAATTACTTGGGAGCCAACAGTAGGAATGTATCTTGATGGAGTTTATTTGGGCAAAGGTCAAGGCTCTATATTTGACGTGGTTGATTTAGAGAGAGTCGAAATCCTCAGAGGCCCTCAAGGCACTTTGTATGGAAGAAATACCCTGGGGGGCGCAATTAATTTGATAAGCAAGAAACCTTCTGGAGAAGGCATGTCAACAAAACTGACTCTAGGTAATTATGGTTTAAGACAGGCTCAATTCATCAACGATTTTTCATTTCTTGAAAACGGTTTTGTAAAGATTGTTTTGAATGAAAAAAGAAGAGGCGGCTATGTCAGCATGGCAGCTTCCCCTTATCAACCTGCTCAAGGCGTAGTTCCCACTTCAGTCTCAAGCAATGATAAGTTAAATACCATTGATTCATCAGGTTATAAATTCACTTATCTATTTGAAGGTGACAAATCAAGCTTTAGCTTTACAGCTGATAAAACTAGTCAGGACAATGTACCTCCATTTGCCCAATTAATTTATGCTATTCCAAACTGGAGTGATGCATTTGGTCTTGGTGCAAGTCCACTTACTGGGGGCCTTAGATTAGCTCCCATTGAATTATTTCAAAACTCCAAACGACAGGCATACGCCAGCAATGATACTGTAACAAGGGAACTTTCTGATGTTAGTGGAACTAGCATGCAGTATACAAGAGACTTAAGTTTCGGAACTTTAAAAGCAATTTGGTCAAAAAGAGAGACAGATTGGTATGACCGTTTAGATATAGATGGTGGCCCTTTTAATATAGCTGATACTGCTAGAGATACTGATTATGAGGCTGAAACATTTGAACTGCAGCTTGTTGGCTCTACCGACAATATGGATTATGTTATTGGTTATTACTCACTTGAGGATGATGCCTATACAGCTAATCCACAGTCATTTTTTCTTGGTGGATCAGTATTTCAGCAAAATTATTCAGGCAGCGGTGAATCTGAAGCAATTTTTGGTCAGTTAACATATCGAATGAGCGAAGCTTGGGATGTGACCTTAGGAATACGCTCAACTGAAGAAGATAAAAAAGGTTTTAAAGAGTATGTAGGCGTTATTTCAGCAAGCGGTGAGGGCAGTTTTGACGATACAACTGGAACCTTTATTTTAGAGCATTCATATAGCGAAAATACTAACTTATATTTTAAATTAGCTGAAGGCTTCAAAGCTGGTGGGTTTAATGGTGAAAGTCCTAATCCTTTTGCAGCATCTATCCCTTACGCACCTGAAACCATTCAATCAACTGAACTAGGTCTTAAAGGACAATATTTTAATAATAGAATGATGCTCAATATCGCCTACTTTGATAATGAACATGAGGATATGCAAATTTCTTATTTTACTGCAGATGCTGCAGCTGCTTCAGAAGTTATTAATAACTCAGCGGATATCTCAGGCTTGGAAATTGAAACTTTAACTATGATTGGAGACTCAACTAAACTTACATTGAATATCAGCACACTCGACTCAGAGTTTACTGGCAATAAATCAGCTGGCGATGGTTTTCTTTTAGAGCATATTCCATATTCCCCAGAAACCAACATTTTTATTGCTCTTGAGCAAGATTATGGTAACTATAGAGTTCGTTTAGATCATAGTAGAGTGGGAGAGCATCCGTCCTTTCCTTATAATTCTCAAGATTTCAGATCTGAGCTGACTCATATTGACTCAAGCAATAAAACTAATTTTTATATATTGACTGAGCCATTAGAAAATATGCAGCTTAATTTTTGGATTAAAAATCTAACAAATAAGTCTCATCAATCAAGCGCAATTAGTTTTCCACCTTCATTTGGATATTTGACTGTTGGTTATTTTGACGCTCCAAGAACGATTGGTATAGATCTTCATTATAAATTTTAAAACATACTTCACAGCTTTGGTTGAATGCCGAAGCTGTCACTTATTTTATGGATAATCATTGGGAAGACATATTTCGCCTCGAGGATCAGCTTACTGAAGAAGAGCGCATGATCAAGGACAATGTTAGAGATTATTGTAATAAATCTTTGATGCCTCGAATTCTTGAGGCAAATAGAAATGAAAATTTTCACCCTGAAATCTATCAAGAGATGGGTGAGCTTGGTATCTTAGGAGCCTCAATTAAGGGTTACGGTTGTGCGGGTGTTGGTTATGTTTCTTATGGGCTCATTACCCGAGAGATTGAAAGGGTAGATTCAAGTTACCGTTCAGCATTTAGCGTTCAATCATCTCTAGCAATGTATGCGATATATCAATTTGGCTCTGAGGGTCAAAAAGAAGATTTATTACCTCAAATGGCAGCTGGAAAATTAATTGGATGTTTTGGTTTGACTGAGCCTGATGCAGGGTCTGATCCTGGAAGCATGGCCTCAAATGCAAAAAAAGTTGAAGGAGGCTATAAACTCAACGGGTCTAAAACATGGATAACAAATGCCCCAGTGGCTGATGTGTTTATTATTTGGGCAAAAGATGAGCAAGGGGTCTTAAGAGGTTTTATAGCAAGAAAAGACTTTAAAGGCTTAGACACTAAGGTCCTAGAAGGAAAGTTTGCCCTTAGAGCGTCAATTACTGGTCAAATTTTTATGGCCGATGTATTTATCCCAGACGATCATGTCCTTCCACTGGCTCAAAGCTTTAGAGGTCCATTTTCTTGTTTAAACATGGCTAGGTATGGCATTGCTTGGGGTGCAATGGGCGCAGCTGAATTTTGTTGGCATGCTGCGCGTCAATATACGCTAGACAGAACTCAGTTTGGTACCCCGCTTGCAGCAAAGCAACTGATTCAAAAAAAATTAGCAGACATGCAAACAGAAATTACACTCGGTTTACAAGCAGCCTTGCGAGTTGGTAGATTAATCGATGATGAGCAAATGATCCCAGAAATGATTTCGCTGATAAAACGAAACAACTGTGGCAAAGCTTTAGATGTTGCCAGAACGGCACGAGATATGCATGGTGGAAACGGGGTGATAGATGAATACCATGTTGTGAGACACTCGATGAATTTAGAGGCTGTAAATACTTATGAAGGCACGCATGATATCCATGCCTTAATCCTCGGCAATCTTCAAACTAATATAGCTGCATTCGAGTAATCCTAAATGTCAAGTAAACTTGACATTTAATTCTTCTATACATACCATTAAAAATCAATGACCTCTGAAAAATACACTCTAAAGCAAGCAAAAACAGCCAAAAGGATTATTAAATACTTTGCTAAATTTCAGGCTAGTATTTTCTTGATGAGCAATGGAAGGTTGTGGAATAAATGGCCAGGTGGTTTTCCAATTATGGTTGTAAAAACCAAGGGCGCGAAATCAAATAGAATTAGGAATATCCCCCTGATTTATGTGCATCAAGATGGCATGCCAATACTTGTTGCTTCTTTAGGTGGGATGCCTAAAAATCCTAATTGGTATTACAACGTAAAAGCTCATCCGGCAATTGAAATTGCAACCGTTGACGGACATGGGAACTATCTAGCAGAAGAGGTGTCTAAAGAAAAAAAAGATGAGTTATGGCCATTAATTTGTTCATTCTATCCAGATTATGAAACCTATCAGAGTAATACTTCCAGAGAAATACCTGTATTTTTGTGCAAACAATTATGAATGTGATAGACGTAAATAATATCACCAAGCATTATTCGCTAGGTACGCAAACGGTGGAGGCTTTAAGAGGCGTAAGTTTTGGAATAGAGCAAGGTGAATTTATAGCAATTATGGGTCCCTCAGGATCTGGTAAATCAACATTAATGAATATTATTGGATGCCTCGATAGTCCTACAGATGGAACATATCATCTTAATAATCAAGAAGTTAGTACATTAGAAGCTGATGAACTTGCAGGAATTCGAAATAAAGAAATTGGTTTTGTATTTCAAAATTTTCATCTTTTGGCACGCAATACTGCTCTCGATAACGTTATGTTGCCTTTAAAATATGCTGGAGTAGATAAGGCCAATCAATTAAAAAGAGGCAAAGAAGTGCTCTCTCAAGTTGGCCTTGAATCAAGAATGGATCATCAGCCATCTGAGCTTTCAGGCGGGCAGCAACAAAGAGTAGCCATAGCCAGAGCTCTGGTAAACAATCCATCTATCTTATTTGCTGATGAGCCCACTGGAAACTTAGATAGCCAAACTGGGCAAGATGTAATGCAGCTTTTTCACAATCTTCATCAACAAGGTCAAACCATCATTCTTATTACTCATGAAAATGAGGTAGCTGCTGAGGCTCAAAGAACAATATTTATCAAGGATGGTTTGGTAGAATCAGACATATTAAAGGAAAAATTATGAAGAGCTCAATAACTCAAGCATTCAGCATATTTGCATCTGTTATTTTTATTGTAAGTTGCGGTGGAGGCAAAGAGGAGGAGGAATTTAAATTCTATGCTTTAAAAGAAGCAGCATCTCAACAGCTTGAACTTACGGTGGAAGCATCTGGAACTGTTGAAGCCATTTCCTCAATTGAAATTAAATCAAAAGCATCGGGACAAATTCTGTTTTTAGGAGCTGAGATTGGAGATTATGTGGATGAAGGCATAGTGCTTGCAAGAATAGATCAAAGAACACCTACAAATACTTTGGCTCAAGCCAATGCAGACCTTGAGGTTGCCAAAGTTCGTTTGAGCAATGCAAAAAATCAATTTGAACGCTCGAAGAGATTGCATGATGAGGGTAATATTTCCGATAAATCATTTGAAGATGCCCAGGAATCATTCTCCTCAGCAAGAGCTCAGCTTGTTAGAGCAGAGGTATTTTTAGAAAATGCTCGAATAGCCTTGGATGATACAAGCGTAAGATCCCCAATTGCTGGAACCGTTATCAGTAGACCGGCTGAAGTTGGTCAAGTTATAACCTCGCCAACATCAGCGGTGGGCGGTGGAACCTTATTAATGGAGATGGCAGATCTCAATAAAGTCCGCGTTAGAGCATTAATTGATGAAATAGACATTGGTAAAATTACTATTGGCCAAGAAGTTACGTTAAAAGTTTCAGCATATAGAGACAAAAAGTTCCTAGGAGTTGTTTCTAAGATCGAACCTATGTCAAAAATTGATCAAAATGTAACAACATTTCCTGTGCTGATTGATATTGAGAATGAGGATAATTTATTGCTCATAGGAATGAATACGGATGTTGAGATTGAAATTCTAAATGAGGAAGTTGCTTTAGCTCTGCCTGCAGGCTCTTTAAGAACTCGCAAAGATATCCGATCTGTTGCACCCTTGCTTGGCATCAAAGAAGGTGAATTAAATAATTTCTTAACAAACAAAGTTGATGGTGAGAATTTTGATACTTACATTGTTCTTAAGAAGACTAAAAAAGGTGCAATACCCACATGGATAAAGGTTGGAAAAACTGATTTAAATTATGTTGAGGTAAAAACAGGCATTAAGATGGATGACGTTGTCTACGTCCTTCCTAGCGAAGGTTTGATTAAATATCAGCAGCGATTCTCTGAGCGAGTTAAAGGAAGATTTGGTTAACCGATGGTTTTACAAGAGTCAATTTCAACGGCATTAGACTCCATTAGAGCTAATTTATTAAGATCTCTTTTAACCACGATTGCTATTGTTATTGGCACAGCATCGGTTATTGCTATGGTTGGTATTGGTTCCAGCGCCCAAAGAGCAATAGATGACTCGATCACTAATTTATCTGCCAGAACATTATCCGTCTATCCTTCCCGAGGAAGGGGCAGTCAAAAGATTAGTGCTGCACCGCTGTCAATTTCAGATGCAGACGCTTTAATTAAAGATGAAGAAATTAACTGGAGAGTATCTCCAGAAATTCGAGGAAGCAAATCACTAAAGTACAAAAATGAAAGTATTAGTATTTCTGTTATTGGTGCTAGAGAAGATTACTTAAGCATTCAAGGGTATGAAATTGATCAGGGCACCTTTTTCACAAAAAGAGATGATCTGGCTAGAAAAAGGGTTGCAATTATTGGCTCAAGTGTTGGCACTGAACTAAAAACATCTTCAAAGGCTTTGGTTGGAGAGGAGATTGATCTTGGCGGTGTGAATTTCAAGATTATAGGTGTCACCAAGTCCGAGGGTTCTTCAGGTTGGTCTAATCCTGATGAGCAAATTTATATTCCGTTATTAACAGCATCCGATAGGGTGTTTGGAAGAGATAGAGTTGATTCAATCCGTGTTGAAGTTCCAAATACATATACTCCCGAAGAGGCGATGATTTCTATAGAAAGAGTTTTACGACGCGAGCATGACATAGGTCCTGGCGAGGAAAATAATTTTAGAATCAATGATTGGTCACAGTTTACTGATTTGCAGAAACAAGCCACCGCAATCTTTTCTGCTCTATTGATTGGTATTGCTGGTATCAGTCTGATGGTTGGTGGAATAGGTGTGATGAATATTATGCTGGTATCTGTAACTGAGAGAACAAGAGAGATAGGTCTCAGAAAAGCATTAGGTGCAACGCATCAAGCGATACTGCTTCAATTTATTATAGAGGCTGTCACTCTATGCATCATTGGAGGAATTATTGGCGTAATTTTTG
Source organism: Gammaproteobacteria bacterium (assembly GCA_045564035.1). GTDB lineage: Bacteria > Pseudomonadota > Gammaproteobacteria > Magnimaribacterales > D2472 > D2472. The sequence continues at coordinate 13,404 of JBJLIA010000011.1, forward strand.
GATCTAGCTTATATTTTGTAGTTACACTCTTTCAAGATTGGGTCTTTACCATACCTGTCTCCGCTATAATAGGTTCAGTGATTTTTTCAGCATGTGTTGGATTATTTTTTGGTATCTGGCCTGCAAGGAAGGCAGCCCAATTGGAACCTGCAGTAGCTTTACGTTACGAATAATATATGAAAATTATTCAATTACTTCCCGAGCTGAAAGTCGGTGGTGTTGAGCGCGGCACAGTAGATCTTTCTGATCACCTTGTAAAACTTGGCCACGATTCTGCTGTCATCTCTGCAGGTGGCCAACTTGTGAATTCGTTGAATGATCATGGTGCAAAGCATTATGAGCTTCCTATAGCAAAGAAAAATATAAGAGCTTTATCTCAAATTAAAAACTTAATAAAAATTTATTCAGAGTATCAGCCTGATATCGTTCATGTTCGATCAAGATTTCCAGCATGGATCAATTACTTTGCGCTAAAAAATCTTAAGGGCAAAAAACCCATAGTTATTTCTACATTTCATGGCTTATACAGCAAACCTTTTTACAGCAAATCTATGTCTTATGCAGATGAAATTATTGCAATCTCACAAACTGTTCAAGACTACATTAAGGAAAACTATTCTGTAGAGAAATCTAATTTGCACTTAATTTATCGTGGGTGTGATCTGCAAGAATTTAATACCACATCACCAAGCCAAGAATGGCAAGAAGCTTGGTTTAAGGAGTTTCCACAGACTGAAAATAAAATTATTCTTAATCTGCCTGCTAGAATTACGAGCTGGAAGGGTATTGAGAGTTTTATTGATCTTTTTTCTTATCTTGATACATCAAGGTTTCATGGCATTATTCCAGGCCCTGTTGCTAATAATAAAAGAAACTACTTCAATTCTTTAGAGAGCAAGATTAGTCAAAAAAATCTGTCAGAACATCTTACATTTTGTGGCGCCCGATCAGACATTGCCAATGTCTATAAAATCTCAAATGTTGTTATGAATTTATCATCTAAGCCTGAGCCATTTGGTAGAACAATTATTGAAGCGGCTGCTTGTGGGAGTCACGTTATGGGTTGGGATAGAGGTGGTGTTAAGGAATCTATTAATGCTATTAATCCTATTGGTTTGGTAGAGTATGGAAAGGTGGATATGCTTGCAAAACAAATAGAACGAGTTTTAGCAACTTTACCCCCCGAATCTATACCTGAGCAATTTACAAAAGAGCGCTTAGTCAATGCAACGATGAATGTTTATCAGCTGGCTTTAAGCAAAGTCTCATAAATTTCTTTTGTTTGCTTGGCAGCATTTGTAATTGAGTAATGGTCAATTAAAGCTGCCTTGATTCCTTCCATGTTTAATTGAGCTAATAGAGGGACCATTTCTTCTAGGAGAACTTGTAAACTTTCTTGATTACCAGGCTCAGACAGGCATTCCTTAGGAATTAAATCAGGAATTATTCCCACTCTAGACCCAAGAACGGGTATTTCATGATTAATGGCCTCTAGCACAACTCTTGGGCCTCCTTCTCTATGGCTAGATACAATAAGCCCACTAGCATTTTTATATTTCTCCTCAATGGAGTCGTAATCACAATTCGTTACAATTCTTATTCGATCTGAAAGATTTAAGTCATGGATGAGTTGATTGAGGCTTTGCTCCTCGGGACCAGAGCCAATAACTTCAAGATTTTCATTAATATTAATCCAACTTTTGATGAGCTGATCAAAACCTTTAACCGGCTCAAGTCTGCCAATAGCAATTATGGGACCAATACGTGAAGATCTTTTTCCTGCATGCGATGGATTAAACCAATTAGGGATATAAGTACTCTTAGGGATATTCTCTACAAGCAACTTATTAACACCTATAACAGCATCGATATTAGTAAATGCATTATTATTTTTTTTATGACCGTGGATTGTTGACACAACTTTGATATTGCTAAAAATTTTTATCCCTTTACCAATGGTACTGGCTTTGGCGCCATGGCAATGCAAAATAGAGATATTATTTTGATTAAGAAACTTAATTAATTTGTATGTGTTGAGTGGGGAATATCTTGAACCCATGCTTAATGATTGAGTTTTCATTCCACTCATATGATGGTGGATAGATTCATCACAGATTATCACTTGATCAGATACATCAGACATTGATGAGGATAGTTCATATACATGTTGTTCAATCCCTGCAAAGATTTGACTTGATACTAAATGAGCAATTTTCATTTTTGATAGTTGATGAATTTCATTATGGAAAACGATACTTTTTCAACTTCCGCCAAAGGTTCAAAATGCAGAGAAGGATTTTCAATTTTAGAAATATCTATCCCTCCCTTTTTGTTTAATATGCTGACTACGCCAACACGCTTTGTATTAACCAGCTCATTCATCGACTCTCGTATTTTTTTAGCACCAAAAATGCGTCTGTATGTTGGACTCTCTATTTGTATTAAAAAGGTTTGACCCTTTGCAGATAGTGCCTCAAACACAAGATTTGAGCTATCGGGAGTCACAAACTTTAATGAAGATTTGTTAAGGCTGTCTTGAAATGTATCAGATTCAGATGAATCTAAGTGAATGAATTGCACATTAGGATAATTATCAATTTCATTTTTTAATTTGAGGTTGAGGACATCAGGTGTTCTGCGAGAATTAAAAATTTTAAACTCATGTTTTGGATGCACGCTTAAAATATAGTGAAGTTGATTCATTAAAATTTCTTGATCAAAATTATAATGCTTGCTTGGTCCTCCAATGGCTATTATGCCCTTGTTTTCATCCACAGGATCGTGAGATGTTGATGCTAGAGAGCCCTGAAATAGAATAACATTTTTAGGAATGCGTCTTTTACGAAAATCATGCTCTGGAGCTACAATCAAATCAAAAGAATTTAGTTTATAGCTAGGACGAAGTACAGCTATTGAAAATATATCTTTGCTGGTATATTTTTTTAGGTATTTTTTTGCCTGGAGAATTTTTGAATAGACATCATGACCCGCACCTATAAGTATTGATGGCCCATCAAATTGATTTTCATTAGTTAGTACATCTGGCAAACTTTCATGATTGGAGCAATTAATGGTAGTGATCGAAAGTTCTATCTCTTTTTTAAGCTGATCTAAAAGAGCCTGCACTTGTTTGAGATGTCCAGTCTTTAAATCTTGAAACCAGTAAACGTTCATTAAATTTTTACTTATAATTTGATATGTTTAAAATACCCTGTCTATGAAGTCTTGTGAAGGAAATTAATCTATAAAATATTAAAATGAACTCTAATAATTCTACTCATCAAATAGCCATGGATCTCATTTCTCAATATGGTGAAGATGCTGAATCAATCGCTATGCTTAGAGCAGCAGAATATGCTGCTAACTTAAACACTGAGGAGTGGGTTATTTGGGAGGGTGTCATCAAAGAGATACAAAATATTAGCGCTAATCCAAAGCTACAATAGGGCATTATTTGAAAGGAGCAAGCGGGCATGGCTAACCCGCTCTAATTGGTCTTAGGGAAAAAATTTTAGAGGAAAATTTTTAACCAACTTATTTATATGACAACCTTATTTAAGGAAAGTTCATAATGTTTCTATTTAATGGAAAGAAATAAAAATAATAAGCAATAAAATATAGCCCCAATACCTATACCAAACCCCAGCGGAAGTTCCCCATCTTTATTTTTATTTACAGCGTATAGGCATAAAGTAATGCTTGATCCAATTAAGAGAATTGGTCCAATTGCTGAAGCACCAAAAATCGACCCAATTCCACCCAGCAACAAGAAATCACCAGATCCAATCCCATCTCTTGATCTGATCATTTTGTAGACTTCGTTGATGCAGAATAATATTCCATAGCCAAAAATTAATCCCAGCATAGAGTCTAGTGGAATTGTAAAAAAACTAGTTGAGATATTCAGGGTTAATCCAGACATAACTAAAATAAGGCTAAGAGGCTGAAATAAATGCATGGTTTGCATATCTATTAATGATTGAATATATAAGCACATTACAATCAAGACGATTGTCCATGCCACAGGATTGGTTAATTCCATTTTATTAAATATCAATAAAACGAATGCAGCAATTAATACTTCATTGATCAAGTAGCCAGAGTTGATCTTGGCATTGCATGTCTTACAAATTCCTTGACTATAAACATATCCTACAAATGGTATAAGCTGAAGAATAGTAAGTTTATTTTTACATAGAGGACAAAATGACCTAGGTTTAAAAATTGTAATTCCAACATCTTCCAGTGGGAGCCTGTAAATTAACATTGAAGCGAAACTTCCAAGGCAGCCACCCAGTGCAATCAATGATAAATTAGTCAAAACTAATTCC
>JBJLIA010000012.1:0-16632 GCA_045564035.1 Gammaproteobacteria bacterium
CTTTGGTCCAATATCCTCCATTCCATTGCATATGGTCTAGGATTCTTAATGTTAATTCTGCCAGGCTTTTATTTGTATGGTCGCCTTGGATTATTTCCTTTATTTATTATGTTTGAAGATAAGGGTGTGATGGATTCCTTTGGAGATTCTTGGAATTTAACAGAAGAAGTTGCAATAAAAATCTTTGCTCTTACTGCAGTTTTTATGAGCATTCAGCTAGGTTTTGGATTTATTGGAAGCATCATGGGAGCTGATGGAATGCTATGGTTTTTAATTGCAGCAACCTCCATAAAATATGCGACATTAATGCCTCTGTTTTATTTATTTTTTAGTCTATATGAGTCTGTTAAAAATAAACCACAGTTAGGAAGCTAAAACATGAAAATATTAGTAATGGGCCTTCCAGGCAGCGGCAAAACTTATCTCACTCAGAGATTAGTACCATTATTGAATGCCGCCTGGTACAACGCAGATCAAGTAAGAAAAATGTCTAATGATTGGGATTTTTCAGACGAAGGAAGATCAAGACAATCTATGAGAATGAAGACTTTTGCAGATTTTGAAAAATTGCATGGAAGATATGTTGTCTGTGATTTTGTATGCCCCACCAAAGAAACGCGAGAAAATTTTGATGCTGACATTGTTATTTGGATGGACACGATCAAAGAGGGAAGATACGAAGATACTAATAAGCTTTTCCAAAACCCAAATAAGGTTGATTTCCATATTAAAGAATGGAATGAGCATAATCATGATGATGTCGCTAAGGAGATTTTAAAAAATGTTTAATTGGAAAAAACCAACAGTACAGATGTTGGGAAGATGGCAGCCTTGGCATGATGGCCATCAAGCTTTATTTAAGAGATGCGTTGCAAAAACTGGTCAGGTAGCAATTCAAGTTCGCGATGTTCAGGGAGCTTCTGGTGGAGATGGGCAAGATGATAATCCTTTTGATTGGGACGCTGTTTGTCAGAATATTGAAGCCGGCCTTTTAAAAGATGGTTTTAAAAGAGGGCAAGAGTATGAAATTATGCTGGTGCCAAACATTGTAAATATTACATATGGTCGAGGCGTGGGTTATTCATTTGAGGAAGAGGTTTTTGATAGCTCGGTGACTGAAATCAGTGCCACAAAAATTCGTCAAAAACTAAGAGAGGATGGGAAGTTAGATTAAGCAATTAGTTGGTTTCCCAAGAACACCGTTTAGTTTATAATCGCTTTTCCCAATATATTGGGTCTGTAGCTCAGCTTGGTTAGAGCGCACCCCTGATAAGGGTGAGGTCGGTGGTTCGAGTCCACCCAGACCCACCATATTTAAGATCTCCCAAACACGAAATTATATTTTTTGTTTTGTTATCTAGATAGTTTATGATTTCCTGACAAACATTAATCTTTATGAATAAGTTTCTTTTTTATTTTTTAATCTCTTTTTGCTTAAATATTTTTGCTCACACAAACTCAATTACAGAAAAGTATCCAGAGGAGATGGCCCATTTGCCATCTCCTCTGCCAGACAGGGTTGTCTTAACATGGAATGATGATCCTGCTTCAACTCAGGCAGTAAATTGGCGAACAGATGTATCTGTTTTGGAAGGCATTGCACAGCTAGCAATAGCAAATTCAAATGGAAGGTCGCTTGACCCAAAAGAAGTTAAAGCAGAAACAACTTATTTTAAAAGCGACATCAATGAGGCTCATTATCATAGTGTCATATTTAAGAATCTAAAATCAGACACTCTCTACGCATATCGAGTTGGAGACGGTGTAAATTGGACAGAGTATTACCATTTCAAAACTGCTAGCTCTGAAGAAAAACCTTTTAGCTTTATTTATTTTGGTGATGCGCAGAATGAAGTAAAGACTCATTGGTCAAGGGTATTCAGAGAGGCATTCCGAGACGCCCCAAGGGCTGCATTTACACTTCATGCAGGAGATCTTGTGGATGGTCACAATATGGATTCGCAGTGGGGTGATTGGCATCAAGGGCCCGACTGGGTAAACGGAACTATTCCTGTTATTGCAACGCCAGGCAACCATGAATATCAGAAGGACTCAGAGCTGAAGAGAATATGGACAACCAAAGAGGGTAAAAGGATCAATATTGATATTAAATCTTACAATAATGATATTCCAGGAATGCTTATACTTGATATTGAAGATTCTGAGGGTAAAGCAGGAACAATAGACCTTCAGGACTCTGGAAAAATAATAACTGTCGATGAAGGAACTGAATTAATAACAGGATTTTCAAAAGATGAACTTGCCGATCAGTTTATTTTAGGTGGCAAAGCTCCGTTATATGATCGTCTGCGAAACTCAAGCGGTATTGAAAAAGTAAGTAGCCACTGGAGACCACAGTTCTCTTTTCCGATTCAAGATGTTCCTGATGAAAGGCTTAAGGAAACTCTATACTACATAGACTATCAAGGTGTTCGTTTTATCTCATTAGACTCGAATATTTCTATTGAAGATCAGGTGAGTTGGTTGAGAAACACTCTTGCAAATAATCCAAACCGATGGACAGTAATCACTTTTCATCATCCATTTTATTCGCCTGCTTCTGATCGGGATAATAAAGATATGCGTCAATTGTGGAAGCCAATATTGGATGAATTTAAAGTTGATTTAGTTTTAAGCGGCCATGATCATACTTACGCAAGAACTGGCTTAATTGAAACTAAGAATATTAAAAATATTCCAACAGGTTATCAGCAAGCCTATGATCCTAAAATTGGGACTGTGCACGTAGTTTCTGTCAGTGGCCCCAAAATGTATGAAATTACCAAAGGGAGCTATGCTAAAAAGTTTGGGGAGAATACTCAGCTTTATCAAATTATTGATATTGATAAAAATAATCTTAGATTTCGAGCCTATACTGCTATAGGAAAATTATACGACGAGTTTCTTCTTGAAAAGCGTCAAGGCAAGCCAAATTTATTAATAGAATCAAATCCTTAAAAGATTTTTGTATGGAAAATAATGATAAATCAAAATCAAACATGCAAAAGGTTGCGCTTACAGCTTTAGCTGGCACTAGCATAGAATGGTATGACTTTTTTCTATATGGCGCAGCTGCAGCATTAATATTTCCAACAGCTTTTTTTGGTGAAGCCACTCCTTCTACCGCTTTAATTTTGTCCTTACTAACTTTTGCAGCTGGTTTTATTGCCAGGCCAATTGGTGGGATTATCTTTGGTCATTATGGCGATAAAGTTGGCAGAAAAAAAACTTTAGTTATGGCGTTAATCTTAATGGGGGTTTCTTCTTCTTTAATTGGATTGCTACCAACATATGCAATGGTAGGTATCACTGCGCCAATATTACTTACCTCGTTGAGATTTGCTCAGGGGCTTGCAATTGGGGGTCAATGGGGAGGAGCAATGCTATTAGTTACTGAAAGTGCTCCATCTAATCAAAGGGGATACTATGGTGCCTTTGCTCAAGCAGGCGCTCCAGTAGGAGTAATTTTGGCTAATCTCGCATTTATAATTACAAGTGCACTTGTCTCTGAAGAATCTTTTTATGCTTGGGGATGGCGCATACCTTTTCTTGCTAGCGCAGTTTTAATTGGAATCAGCATGTATATTCAATTAAATTTAGAAGATACTGATGCTTTCCAGGAGCTACAAGCTTCTAAACAAGATGATGTAGATATTAAGGAAGTAGTTGAGAGATCACCAATACTTGAAGCAATAAAAAAATATCCAAATCGAATTGCTTTGGCCGCTGGTGCCTTCTTGTCAATTCAAGTGACGTTTTATATTTTAATAGCTTTTCTTCTTGCATACGGAGTTGCAAGCGCAGATATGTCAAGAGATGATATGTTAGCTGCAGTCTTGATTGCATCAGCAATTATGGTTCCATTGCAATTTATATTTTCTTCTTACTCAGACAGACACGGAAGAAAGGGTATATTTATGGCTGGAGCAATTCTTACAGGTTTGTGGTCTTTTGCGATTTTCCCATTGGTCGACACTGGAAATTTTTGGCTGATCGTCCTCGCCATAACAATTGGCTTAATATTTGTAGCTATGATGTATGGTCCCCAAGCTGCGTTCTTTACAGAACTCTTTACAACAGAGGTGAGATATTCAGGAGCAACGTTGGGTTATCAGTTTGGAGCAATTTTAGGGGGAGCATTTGCACCTACAATCGCAGCTTTCTTATGGAATAACTATGGAATAGTTTGGGTGTCTGTATATATATCGTTTGCCTCATTGCTAACATTATTTTCCGTGATGGCTTTAACAGAGACTTTTCAAACCAATCTAAATGAAAAATAATTCATTGGGATGCATTAAGCTCAAAGACTAGCAATTAATCACTCATGGCTGCCCATGAAAAGAAGTCACTATTATTAAAATCTTTGCCCTTAAGCTGAATATTAATATTCATTAATTTCCCATCAAAGGTCATTGAGTTATTAAGATCTACTAGATCCATTTTTGTTGAGCTAGCAATGTATTTTTTGACTTCCTCTTGGGTATCGAATAAGTAATTGCCTTGCTGCCAATCATAAACGTAGCCACCAGACTCAACATAAATATTTTCTGGTTTTTGATTCATCTCATCTAAAATTGCTTTCTTAGTACCTTCTATAGTTTTCTCACTAATTTTTTCAAGAGCAATAGCAAACCCATATTGAAAATTAATAATTTTTTCTTTAAGACTTTGAAGATCAGTATTGTCACTAATGATCACCATTGATATTGCTGGATATTCTCTGATTCTGCTTTCATAGCTACTCACTACATATCCTACTTGCTGGTCTGTACGCAAGCTATTAAAAAAAGTAGGAGCTAGCAACTTATTTAAAATTCTAAATTGACTAAATATTTCTAATGATTTTTCAGGATAAATGCTGATATCAACAATTCCAATTCCATCTCTAGGAATGCTAACTTTTTTCATTCTAGAAGTTCCAGTCTTAACATTAAAATTATCATCAAGATGCCATGGATCAATTGTAGAAGTTCCACCGAGTATTTTCCTTGAATCTGAAGCAAATAATCTAAATTCCTCAGGTGAAAAAAGACCATGTCCATAAATATCAAGAAAGATAGACTGATTCATTTTTTCTTTAAAAGCTTCAACATCTTCAAGCTTAAACTTTTGCAAAGCATTTAGAATTTGATTCTTTGAATATATATTTGGAGGCCGCTTAATTGCATTATCTGTATACCAGTCTAATTGATCAGAGATATCTTGCTCATCAAAGCCCTCGTAATAATCTAACAGAATTTTAGCTGCATTTTTAAATGTCCTTTCATCTGCAGTAAAATCAGAATATTTTTGAATTAGTTGTTTTGCATATTGAATTTGTTTACTGCTTCTTCCATAAAATCTAAATATCATATTGCCTTGATCATCTGGTGATGGATCCAAAGCTATGCCTCGTTTATAGGCCCTTTGATAAAATCTTCTATTTTTTTGAATAAACATCACAGTGAATAAACCAGATGCAATATAGTTTTCAAGATTAGTAATTGGTAATTCAGAAATTAGACCAATTTGTAGGGTGCTTTCTTTACCACTAAAGTTTTGAGTATGAGACAAATAAGCTTGTACGCCATCTGCTGAATATACTTTTTGAGGAGTTTTATAACCAGCAAGCATTTCAACAGAAGCACTTTCATCATCTTCAATTAACTCAGCAACAGGAATAGCAAGAGCATATTCAGATTTCTCCCAATTTATAAAATCTGATTCTTTAATTTCTTCAACTCTATATCCTCCGTCTGCAAATTGTAGCTGCCTATTGATTTCTTCATCTGGACCGACATGATAGATTCTTACTCTCTCTGGCGTCATTTGGCTTAAAACATTAAGAATGAGTTCTGCATCAAAATTTTCAGTAACATACTCACTTTCAATCAAATGAACCGGCTCTAATTCAAAAATACGACTAGTTAAACTTAATGCTGCTTGTAATGGAGGTAAGCTCGTATAATTTTCAAATGCTATTTCATTTGTTGCTTTCAGCTCATCGAAATGATCAAGCGTTACTCCGTTTTCGCTCATGATATTTAAGTAATCGAAGACAAGAGAAATAATGTCATTTTTATTATTTTCACCAAACTCTGTTAGGTTCATATCAATAAACATGGAGCCGTCAAAACCCCAGATATTTGGGAGGAAGGATGCTTGACCTCCCTGAATATAACCCTCATCTTCCAAAGTCCCCATTAAAGAACTTTTTTCCTGAGAATTTAAAATTTTTGCTAAGTATTGATTGGGTTTCTTCTTCCAATCACCTAAATTATTTTTTATTGGAAACTCAATTGCTAAAGCAGATGATTTCTCCTTACTTTTTATATATATATTTTTTTTAAGATTGGCAGGAACATATGCTGGGACATCAATTGACGGCCTATCAATTTTTTTATTTTTGATGCCAGCAAAATATTTTTTTGCAAGGCGTTTAAGTTTCTGTGGAGATTCATTTCCGACAAGAACTAATTTCATAATATTTGAGGAATAGTATCGATCATAAAATCTTTTTAGCTCTTTTAATAAGGTTTCTTTTTTTGCAGATAATGTTTCTTTGTTTCCAACGCCTAAAAGAATACGAGGATGATTCGGATTGCCCGTCATTGCAGCTGATCTTGATCTTATGAAAGGTTCAGACTGTCTACTTAATAGCCACTCAGAGTTAACAGCATTGATTTCTTTTTCAACCATATCTGCATTAAACAATGGAGCCTTAATGGCTGAACTTAGCCTATCTAGCGCATCAGGAAATTTATCGCTATTTATAGAAAAAAGATAAGTTGTTTGCTCAGCAGCTGTATAAGCATTTGTTTGCCCACCGTTCTCACTAATAAATTGCATATACTCATTAGGTGATTGATATTTTTCAGATCCCATAAAGATCATATGTTCAAGAAAATGAGCTATACCTTGAGCATTTTGAGGATCTTGAAATTGGCCAACCCCTACGCTGATGGTTGCAGCAGAAGTTGCAAGATTTGGATCACTCACAGTAATGACCTCTATGCCATTTTTTAGAGTAAAAGTTTCATATTCTCTAGGATCCACAGGACTCTTATTAACAGTTCCAGCCTGAGCTATAAAGGGTAGGAGAATACAAAAAATGCTAAGTCTTTTAAATGTATTTTGCATGTTTATTTTTAATTATTTAAATAGTTAATTCTAATTCTTCATGAGAGCATCAAAGAACACAAGTTATTAGTAAAGTTTCTTTTTATTTTTCAATCTATAAAACATAATTTTTTAAAGGAATGTAAAGCCATATACCTAGTATATGATTTTATAAATTGCAAAGGATTCATCAATCTACCTGATATCAATACAATCAAAGCTTTATTGTGAAAAGATTAAAGCATATTTAGGGTATTAACATTACTCTTAGTCATAGCTTTAACTGCAACTTATCCTGCAATTTGTAGTAGATTTTTTTTTCTAAAGACCATAAGATATTTGCATCTGCAAAGGGGTGGTCATTTGGCCTGAGATCTTCACCGAAACCCTTTGAACCTGATCCATACAATAATGGCGGAGGAATTGCATGAATACCATTAAAAACAGTACGTTTGTTTTTTTACTTACAACACTAGTCTATTTTTTTAGCACAGAAGTCTTTTCAGATCCTATTGAAGAAATAGTTGTGAAGGGCAGTTGGAGGCAAACATCTACTGCGCAAGAAGACTCCAGCGTTATATTTCTATCCGCAGAGGTAATCAAAGCTCAGTCAATGAAGCACTTTGAGCAACTATCTTTTTTAGTTCCAAATTTAAACTTTGCAGCAAGTGACTCTAGAGCGCGTTACTTCCAAATTAGGGGTATTGGAGAGAGATCTGGTTATCAGGGTACTCCCAATTCTTCAGTAGGATTTTTAATAGATGACATTGATTATTCTGGGCAAGGAGGCATTGCAACAACATTTGATGTAGATCAAATTGAAATTTACAGAGGTCCACAAGGATCGCGAATAGGTGCCAACGCACTGGCTGGATTAATTTACATTCAAACAAAAGATCCCACCGATGCTTTTGAGGGTACCAGTGAAGTTACCATAGGATCTTATGGAGCAAAGAGTGCTGGTATTGCATTTGGAGGACCTGTTGATCAAAACCCAGATATCACTTATCGCATTGCACTAAGAAAGGATAAGGCAAATGGTTTTCGTAAAAATTTATACTTAAAAAGATCTGATACCTCTCGAAAAGACGAAGGCACTAGTCGCATAAAAGTTAACTGGCAGATAACAGATAATACAAAGATAAAATTTTTAGTTTCTCAGGTTGACTTGGATGACCCTGCAGATATTTGGACGATAGATGGAAGTTTAAATACTCTATCAGATAGGCCTGGCATGGATTCACAAAAAACCAACTCATATGGCATAAAAGTTTTTCATTCATTTGATGGCTTTGAATTTCAAAGTTTCACCAGCTCTACAGATACGGATGTGGTCTTTAGCTACGATGCTGATTGGGGCAATACTGATTCACATTTTCCTTATGTGTATGATTATTTTTCTGAAACTCTTAGAGACAGAAGGTCCTTTAACCAAGAATTTCGTATAGTATCTGATCCAGCAGACTTTCTACAAGATAGTTTTATTGAATGGGTTGTTGGAGCTAATTATTTAGAGCTTAAGGAATCAAACTTTAAAAAAGATGACGGATTATATGGTGATCCCACGGATCCCTTTGGACCATATGCAAGTGCTTCTTCCTCGTTTAGTCAATATAAATCGTCAAACATTTCTGTATTTGGAAACCTAGATTATTTGCTTTCTGCTTCATTAAAATTTTCCATAGGATTGCGTGTGGAGGACTGGGAAGCTAATTACTCAGACTCCCTAAAAGAATCATTTAACCCTTCAGACATGATGTCTGGAGGAAAAATCTCATTAATTAAAAATATGACCAATGATACTAATATGTATGCAAGTCTAGCAAAGGGCTATAAGCAAGGTGGGTTTAACCTTGGGCTTGGACTTGATGCCAATTTAACAAATAAAAATCTTGCATATGATCCTGAATTTCTAACCAATTATGAACTTGGAATAAATACAAAACTATTAGGTTCCAAAGTAACTTTTAATGGGGTGCTATTTTATTCTGATAGAGAAGATCAGCAGGTACTCATATCTACTCAAACTGATCCCGGCGATCCCAATACTTTTTCTTCTCTCACCCAAAATGCAGCAGAGGGGGTTAATCAGGGTTTAGAAATAAATATGGATATGGATATTAATGAGTCTCTATCAGCATTTTTTAATTTAGGAATATTAAACACTAAAATTAAGAATTGGGAATCTAGACAAGATCTTGAAGGTCGTGCCCAAGCTCATGCTCCTGAAAGAAGTTATGCATTAGGATTTAATTGGACTCCAACCTCACACACATACCTAGCAATTGATTTTACTGGGAAAAGCAATTTTTATTACAGTGATTCTCATAATAATAAATCTAAGTCTTATGTGCTTACTAATCTAAACTTGGGGTATGTAAAAAATAATTGGAATTATGAATTATGGGCAAGAAATATTTTTGATGAATACTATTCTGTACGAGGTTTTTACTTCGGCAATGAAGCTCCTAACTTTATCGATACATTGTATGAAAGGCATGGTGATCCGCGGCACATAGGACTAACTATTAGATATGATTTCTAATTTTATCGTTCAAAATTGGTTAGAGACCACAGCTGTTATTTTTGCAATTTTATATCTGGTATTGGCGGTTAAGCAAAATATCTTGTGCTGGACAGCAGGTATTATTAGTTCCATTTTATATTTTTTTATCATGCAAACAGCTGGGTTATACATGGAGGCCTACTTACAAGTTTTTTATGTAGCAATGGGAATATATGGTTGGTCGCAGTGGAGGGTGAGAGATGCAAGTCAATCTAGTTTCGTTGTTAATACTTGGAGTAAATATGAGCACTTGAGTGCTATATCAATAATCTTAGTCCTCTCTCTTTTATCTGGCTTCTTATTAGAAAGATTCACTGATGCAGCTTTACCTTTTTTGGATGCTTTGGTTACCTGGGGTGCAGTTGTTGCAACCTACATGGTCGCAAAGAAATTATTAGAAAACTGGATATATTGGTTTGTGATAGATGCAACCTCAATTTATTTATTTATTTCAAGAGATCTGTGGATGACTGCTTTTCTGTTTACGATTTATATAATAATAATTTATTTTGGTTACCAATCCTGGAGCAAAATAAAAAATGAATTAAATGGACCTATTCTCTGAAAAAATAAAATCTATTCCTGGTGAGTTTGCCCTTGATCAAAATCTTACCTCTGGAGCCATTGCTCAAGTATTTTTATGTACCTTCAATGCTGCTAAGGCAGTTATCCGAATTGATTGCCCAAGCGCATCGTTGCTATCAATTGACAGAGATAAGGAAGTTAAAATTTTAAATACCTTAAAAAATTTAAAGTTAGCACCCAAGGTTTTATATCAAGATGAATCAGCTGGAATATTAATTTGGAAATTTATTCCTGGAATAAAGCCATCGTTTAACACTAACAATAAAGATCATTGCTTGAAGTTACTCGGAAGAGAGCTTTCTTTGATTCATCGCACCTCTATTCCAGATGATTGTTCAGATATTTTTAGTAACTCTATGGAGTTATATGGAAACTTATTACAAGACACTGTGTATGAGCCTCTTTATAAAAAAGCATCGAGTCTATTTAAAGAGCTGTATTTTGATGAGACCCCTAAGGTTTTATCTCACAATGATTTAAATCAAGACAATTTACTCTGGAAAAACAAGTTTTATTTTTTGGATTGGGAGTATGCAAGCCTCAATCACCCATGTTTTGATCTAGCTTCCTTGGTCAACACCTATAAGCTTGTTCCTTCTCAGATTCACGATCTATCAATTGGCTATGGAGGGGACCAAGAACTCTTTGTAATGGATAGGTTGAAGGATTGGATAGAATTTATTCATTATCTTGATGTGATATGGAAAATTTCTGTGGATGTAATTTCAGAGCAATTGCCTAACGAGCCAGATTAATGAAAATTTTTTGGCATACTGTGTCAATGAAAAACATATATTTATATCTTGGATTATTTATTTTGGCAGTCTCTTGCAGCCAAGATTCAAATCTTGAAACTAATCTTCAGCAAAGTGAAATTTTTCTTTTGAGTAACTCCACTAAAGATGGAGTGATCTCAATAGAGGATGGCTTGCAGTACGTTGTTATCGAGTCAGGTGCTATCAATGCTTCTCCACCAGAGCTATCTGACACTATTACAGCTCACTTCCATGGAACCTTGATGGATGGAACAGTATTTTGGAGCTCAGTAGAGAGGGGAGAGCCTCTAACTATTCAGCTCTCTCAATTAATACCAGGGTGTCAAAAAGTTATTTCTAAAATGAGGACTGGAGATTTGTGGCGCGTTTTTATTCATCCAAGTTTGGCATATGGAGAGGAGGGAAGGCCAACCATCCCACCAAACTCAACTTTAACATTTGATATCGAACTAATAAATGTGGATGCATAGAACTTTATTTTCTATAATATCTAGATAATGCAGAAATTGGGGAGTTTTGTGACGTCACATATTCAGTATTGGGGAAAAGCTTGGTTTGGCTTAATTTTTTTAGGAAGTATTTTTAATGAACTTTCAAACCACTCAACATATTTAGTATCGATCTCTTATATAAGTCTTTGGTCATATGCTGCTGGAGCAGCAATTGGCCTTATAGCTATTTACAGAGGCAAGTGGTTATGAATATTGATCAAGGCATTTCTTCAGAATTCTCGTTTGCGAATGAAAAAGCAATCGCAAAAAGTTTCTCACAACGATTTCAATGGGAAATGATTTTAATTGGGCTGGGGCAAGCCGCTATTTGGCTTTCGTTATGGCCTCTAGTTTTACTTGGCTATATTCCTTTATGGGCAGGCTTTTTTATTGCCAGCATATGTGCATGTTTTGCATACCTTCCGTCTCACGAAGCTCAGCATGGCAATTTTTCTAGGGGTAATGTCAAGATGAGATGGCTTGATTCTTTAGTAGGGCACATAACGCTTGTAACACTTCTGTCTCCTTATGAGATTTTACGAGTTACGCATATGAAGCATCATGCCTACACTAATAATCCTGAAAAAGATCCTGACTACTTGAATGCGCACTCTGGATCACTTTTGCGGGTTATTAAAAGATCAGTCGATGGATCATCTACAGCAGATTATGGAAAATATCTTGATGTTTTTGAGGACGATAAAGCTTTTGTGAATTCTTTTCAAAAAGCCATGCCAGTGGCTTTGCTATATAGAGCATGTTTATTGAGCTTGGTCGTTATTTTTCCATTGGAGACGCTCTTGTTATGGTGGCTGCCGGCTAAGATTGGGACTGTATACGTCGTGGTATTTTTCTCATATTATCCTCATATTGGGACCTCGACAGGACGATACAAAGATACCCGTTTTTGGTCTCATTGGATGCCAAGGTATATTAACCACTCTATGCAATTACATTTTGTGCATCATTTGCATCCCAGTATTGGTCATTTCGATGAACCTAAGGCAATAGAGACTTTGAAACCATTCTTGGTGGCTAGAGGAGTCCCAGGTGCGGACGAAATTCCCGATACAATTACTTACAATCCTTTAATTAAATTTCCATAGATTTATTGTGCAGAATTCTCCGAGCCAGTCCTACTGGAAATCAAACATCAGAATTCTCATTGCTTTGCTGACCGTTTGGTTTGTGGCTTCTTTTGGTTTTGGGATTCTTTGGTCAGATGCTCTTGATGAGATAAAAATTGGTGGTTTTAAACTTGGATTTTGGTTTGCGCAACAAGGCAGTATCTATGTTTTTGTTTTATTAATTTTTGTCTATGTATTTTTAATGAATAGGTTAGATAAGAAGTACCGCAAAGATATGTCAGCGAAGTCGGAAGAGCAGTGAGCACTCAAGAACTTACATACATTTTTGTTGGACTTTCATTTGCTTTATACATAGGCATTGCCATCTGGTCTAGAGCAAAATCCACAAGTGATTTTTATGTTGCAGGTAAAGGTGTTCATCCTGTAGCAAATGGCATGGCAACAGCGGCAGATTGGATGTCTGCGGCCTCATTCATATCCATGGCAGGCCTCATAGCTTTTATGGGCAAGGATGGATCGGTCTATTTGATGGGCTGGACAGGCGGATATGTTTTATTGGCATTGCTATTAGCCCCATACCTTAGAAAATTTGGTCAGTTCACAGTGCCCGATTTTATAGGCACTCGTTATTACTCAAAAGCAGCAAGATTGGTAGCTGTTATCTGCTTAATTTTCGTTTCTTTTACCTATGTTGCAGGACAGATGCGGGGAGTGGGAATTGTTTTTTCAAGATTCTTAGAGGTGGATATCAATTTAGGAGTAATTATTGGCATGGCTATTGTTTTCTTTTATGCAGTTTTGGGTGGCATGAAAGGAATTACGTATACTCAGGTTGCACAATATTGTGTATTAATTTTTGCCTATCTTGTTCCTGCTATCTTTATTTCTATTTTAATAACTGGCAATCCAGTTCCTCAACTGGGTTTTGGGGATACGCTTATTGATAGCTCAACTTATTTGTTAGATAAATTAGATAAAGTGACAACTGAGTTAGGGTTCTTGGCTTATACAGAAAACTCAAAAAGTACAATTGATATATTTTGTATCACTGCTGCATTAATGTTTGGAACAGCTGGATTGCCTCACGTCATAGTAAGATTTTTCACCGTGCCGTCAGTTCGTGATGCAAGAAAATCTGCAGGGTATGCTCTTATCTTTATTGCATTACTTTATACAACTGCTCCTGCAGTAGGAGCTTTTGCAAGAGTAAACTTTGTAGATTCTATTCAAGATCAAGAATATTCCTCATCTCCAGCTTGGTTTAAAAATTGGGAGGGCATAGGGCTCATTGCCTGGAATGATAAAAATTCAGATGGCATCATTCATTACTCTGCTGGAAATGCATTTAAAGATATTAGACCTCAATTCATTGATGAAGAAGGAGAGTTTGGACAAAGACTCACGAGTAATCCTCTTAATGGCACAAATAAAAATGAGATATATATAGATAAAGATATTATGGTTTTAGCGAACCCTGAAATTGCTAAGTTACCAGGATGGGTTATCGCCCTAGTTGCAGCAGGCGGACTTGCTGCCGCACTTTCAACAGCAGCGGGATTGCTTTTGGTGATATCCTCCTCAATATCCCATGATCTTTTAAAAAAGACAATAAGACCTAATATTACAGAAAAACAAGAATTATTTTATGCAAGATGTGCAGCTGCTGTTGCAATAATAATTGCAGGACTTTTTGGAATATACCCACCTGGGTTTGTTGCGCAAGTGGTTGCATTTGCATTTGGATTAGCTGCAGCAACAATTTTCCCTGCATTATTTTTAGGAATCTTCTTAAAATCCATTAATAAAGAAGGAGCTATCTCTGGAATGTTGGTAGGACTAATCTTCACTTTTTCTTACATTGCATACTTTAAGTTTATAAATCCTTCTATGAATCAAGAAGAAAATTGGTTTTTTGCTATTTCCCCTGAGGGCATAGGATTTTTAGGGATGCTGCTTAATTTTTTTACTGCGATATTTATTAGTAGATTCTATCTTCCTCCACCAGTTGAAGTAAGGGAGATGATTGAAACTATTAGACAGCCATAATTAAAAGATCTATCAAGATCAGCTAGTTTTTTAATTTAGCTTCAAGCTCACTCACTCTTTTTTCAAGAGCATCTAAATCAGATTTTTTTACAAATCCAGATTCTTTCATAAATTTTTCTAAAGCAGGTTTCAGCATCTTTTCCATGCCTTTAATATCACCAGCCATTTTTAATGGGTTAAACATACAATTCTCCTTATATATTTCTATATAGGTATTTTCTCAATTTTTCCAATTCTTTTACATCATATACAATAAATAAAAACGGAGTTTATATGAGTATTTCAAATTATTTAGATAGTGTTGCCAAACCATTTGAAGGCTTGGCTCCATGGATTTTAAGATTGGTCTTAGGCGTTTCTTTTATTCTTCATGGCTTAGGTAAATTCCCTTTGCCGCCTGAAAAAATGGTTACTTGGTTTGAAAGCATGGGTATTGCTGCACCTGAGGTAGTAGCTAGTTTGGTTGCTGTAGGTGAGGTTGGAGCAGGAGCGGCAGTTATTATTGGTGGATTTCTGGGCGGGGCAGGCCATTTGGTTACTCGTCTTGCTGGTGGAGCAGTATTAGTCATCATGACAGGTGCATTTTATTTAGCTCATGCTGATTGGTTTATTACTCAAAAATTATTTATGAGTGAGCAAATTTTTATATTTGCATTAGGTTTATATTTTGCTATCAAAGGAAATAATTAAAAAAATGGAATAAAGTCTTGTAAATCTAAATGAGAATCATTATCATTACGATTCTCAATTAGACTTGCTGTCTTCTTGAACAATTAGCAAGGAGATAGTCATGGAAAGTTGGCCAAACACACAAACAAAAATAAATTTTGTAATAATGGGTTTTTTAACAATCCTATTCTTTGCACCAGTATTTGCAGATGATAATACTGAAGAACTTATTGAATCAGTCACAATTATTGGTTCAGCAGAGGATTTAAAAGTTTTACCTGGATCAGGACAAATCATTTCAAATGATGACCTATTAAAAGCTATGGATACTGATATTCAAAAAATTTTAACAGCAGTTCCAGGTGTTTATATGAGAACTGAAGAAGGTTATGGACTAAGACCTAATATTTCCATTAGGGGTACTGCCATAGAGAGATCAGCAAAAGTAGCCATTATGGAAGATGGTGTCTTAGTTGCTCCTTCTCCTTATACCTCATCTTCAGCATATTACTTTCCTACAGCAGGAAGAATCCATTCAGTTGAAGTTCTTAAAGGGCCAGCTGCTGTTACCCAGGGACCTCAAACAATTGGTGGAGCTATCAACTTAATCAGCACTCCAATACCAAATGCACCTTCTGGAAAATTTGTTCAAGAATTAGGTGAAAATGGAATGATGAGAACCCACGCTTACTATGGTCTAACTAGCGGTAATTTTGGAGCTTTAGTTGAAGTTCATGAACACGAAAGCGATGGTTTTGATTCTATTGCTAATGTTGGTGGCGATACTGGTTTCGATAAATCAGACTTAATGTTTAAAGCAAGATATGAAAGTGGAGCTCATTCATTAACCTTTAAAATGGTTGATCTGGATGAGACTTCTAATCAATCTTATGTGGGGCTTTCACAAGCAAGTTTCAATGCTAACCCAAGACAAAGATACGGAGCAACTGCCTACGATAAAATGATGAACGATGGTGAGCAGACCTCATTAACTTATGTTGGTGACTTTGAAAATTTCAATGTTCAATTTACTTCATGGCAAAATGACTATTACAGGGATTGGTTTAAAGTTAGTGATTTTAACAATGATAAAGAACATGATGAGCAAGACGATATTAATGAACTAATCAGTGATGCTAACAATGGTAGCGTAAACGCACAGGCCATTCTTGATGGTCAGCTTCCAGTTGAAATTGAGTATAAGCATAACAACAGATACTACACCAATGAAGGTTATCAATTTAGCATTAATACTACTTTGGGAATCCATGACCTAACTGTAGGTTACAGAGACATGGAAGATTCAGAGA